>NZ_JBVHVT010000003.1:0-172901 GCF_055564695.1 Streptomyces sp. NPDC029014 | reverse complement strand
GCGGTCCTCCAACGCACGGTGGGCGAGCCCGCCCCCGCCCCGAAGCCCGGCGCCGGGGGGGGGGGGGGGCGGGGGGGGGGGGCGGGGGGGGGGGGGGGGGGGGGGGGGGGGGGTTTCCCCCCCCACCCCCGTCGTGCCGGCCGCCCGGGCCTGGGTGCGTCCCGTTTCCGCGTCCGGATCATGGACAAGGCCTCCTGGACCGGCGGATGACCCCGTAGGCTGGCCGGGCAGCTGGTTCGCCCCGTCCGCCAGGCGGGATGCGTCGCAAGAGGGAACCCGGTGGGAATCCGGGACTGCCCCGCAGCGGTGAGCGGGAACGACCGCCGTCATACGCACTGGGTCCGCAGGGACCTGGGAAGCGACGGCCAGTAGGTGTCCGCCGGGTGGATCGCCCGGCCGGCGCGCCCGCGAGTCCGAAGACCTGCCCGTTGCCCGCACGCGGACGGTTCCGCGCGCGGACATCCCGGTGACCTCGAGGGCGGGTCGGCGTACACACCAGGCGGACGTGCCGCGCCGTTGAGCCGCGCGGGGCCGATCCGTCCGGTCCGTCACCCCTTCGCGCCTGCGTCGCTCCCCGGGATCTCAGGGATCCATCTCGCGAAGGAGATCTCCGTGACCACGAATTCCGCAACCGCGGCAGCACGGGCCACCGTGTACGGCTACCCCCGCCAGGGCCGCGACCGGCAGCTGAAGAAGGCCGTCGAGGGCTACTGGAAGGGCCGCGTCACCGCCGAAGCCCTCCGGACGACCGCCGCCGAACTGCGCCGGGCGAACTGGCAGCAGCTCGCCGACGCCGGCATCGACGAAGTCCCCACGGGCGACTTCTCCCTGTACGATCACGTCCTCGACACCACCGTCATGGTCGGTGCGGTCCCCGAGCGGCACCGCTCCGCCGTCGCGAACGACGCCCTGGACGGCTACTTCGCCATGGCCCGCGGCACCGCGGACGCGGCCCCGCTGGAGATGACCAAGTGGTTCGACACCAACTACCACTACCTGGTGCCGGAACTGGGCCCGGCCACGGTGTTCACCGCGGACTCCGCCCGGCAGGTAGCCGAGTTCGGGGAGGCCGCGGACCTCGGCCTGACGGCCCGTCCCGTCCTGGTGGGCCCGGTCACCTACCTCCTCCTCGCCAAGCCCGCCCCCGGCGTCGCCGAGGACTTCCGGCCGCTGAGCCTGCTCGACCGGCTGCTGCCCGTCTACGCGGAGGTCCTCGCCGACCTGCGGGCGGCCGGGGCCGAATGGGTCCAGCTGGACGAGCCCGCGCTCGTGCAGGACCGCACCCCGGACGAGCTGGCGGCCGCCTCCCGCGCCTACCACGCCCTCGGCGGGCTCACCGACCGGCCGAAGCTCCTCGCCGCCTCGTACTTCGACCGCCTAGGCGAGGCCCTGCCCGTCCTGGCCAGGACACCCGTCGACGGACTCGCGCTCGACTTCACCGGCCCCGCCGCCGCCAACCTCGACGACCTGGCCGCCGCCGGCGGGCTGCCCGGCAGGCGCCTCGTCGCCGGTGTCGTCGACGGGCGCAACATCTGGGTCAACGACCTGGAGAAATCCCTCGCCACCCTCGGCACCCTGCTCGGGCTCGCCGACCGCGTCGACGTCTCCGCCTCCTGCTCCCTGCTGCACGTCCCGCTCGACGCCGCCGCCGAGAACGACATCGACCCGCAGATCCGCCGGTGGCTCGCCTTCGCCCGCCAGAAGAACGCCGAGGTCGCCACCCTCGCCCGCGGTCTCGGCAGGGGCACGCAGGCCATCAGGGCCGAGCTGGCCGCCAACCGCGCCGACCTCGCCTCCCGCGCCGCCTCGCCGCTCACCCACGACACCGCGGTGCGCGCCCGTACCGCGGCCGTCACGGACGACGACGCCCGCCGCCCCCAGCCGTACGCCGAGCGGGCCGCGGCCCAGCGGGCCCACCTCGCCCTGCCGCTGCTGCCGACCACCACCATCGGCTCGTTCCCCCAGACCGCGGAGCTGCGCACCGCCCGCGCCGACCTGAGGGCGGGCCGCATCGGCACCGCCGCCTACGAGCAGCGCATCGAGGCCGAGATCCGCGAGGTGGTCGCGTACCAGGAGAAGGCCGGACTCGACGTCCTCGTACACGGCGAGGCCGAACGCAACGACATGGTGCAGTACTTCGCCGAGCAGCTGGACGGCTACCTCGCCACCCGGCACGGCTGGGTCCAGTCGTACGGCACCCGCTACGTGCGCCCGCCCGTCCTGGCCGGTGACATCTCCCGCCGCGAGCCGATGACCGTCCGCTGGACGACGTACGCCCAGTCGCTCACCGGCCGCCCGGTCAAGGGCATGCTCACCGGGCCGGTCACCATGCTGGCCTGGTCCTTCGTCCGTGACGACCAGCCGCTCGCGGAGACCGCACGGCAGGTCGCCCTGGCGTTGCGCGACGAGGTGAACGACCTGGAGGCGGCCGGGACCTCCGTCATCCAGGTCGACGAGCCCGCGCTGCGCGAGACCCTGCCGCTGCGGGCGGCCGACCGCGCCGCGTACCTGGAGTGGGCGACCGGGGCGTTCCGGCTCACCACGGGCGGGGTCCGCCCGGACACCCAGGTCCACACCCACATGTGCTACGCGGAGTTCGGCGACGTCGTCCGGGCCATCGACGACCTCGACGCGGACGTCATCAGCCTGGAGGCGGCCCGCTCGCACATGCAGGTAGCGCGGGAACTCGCCGCCCACGGCTACCCCCGCGAGGCCGGCCCCGGGGTGTGGGACATCCACTCGCCCCGCGTGCCGAGCACGGACGAGGCGACCGCCCTGCTGCGCAAGGGACTCGAAGCCATTCCGGCGGAGCGGCTGTGGGTCAACCCGGACTGCGGCCTGAAGACCCGCGGCTGGCCCGAGACCCGCGCCTCGCTGGAGCACCTGGTCGCGGCCGCGCGCACCGTCCGCGCGGAGCTGGGCGCCTCCTGACGGCCCCGGTCCGGGAGGGCGCCGCCGCGCGCCCTCCCGGACCGGCGGCGGGTCAGCGCCAGATCGTCTGTACGTTGTCGAACTGCACCCAGGTGATGGGGTTTGCGGTGTTGCCGCCGAAGACGGTGACGGCGCCGGCGGAGTTGATGTCGAGGCGGCAGGCGTTGATGCCCTGGCTGTTGTTGCGGGCCGCGGTGGCGCGCACGTACCAGGCCGGGCGGGCGAAGTCGGCGGGCAGCGTGCCGATCCGGGTGTCTGCGCTGAAGGTGCCGGTGATCTGGCCGCGGGCCTGGAGGAAGGTCGTGCCGGCGATGGTGATCAGGCGCACCTGCGGGGTGGCCCCGGGGGCCGGGGTGGCGCCGGCCTCCAGGACGAGGTCGGTCCACTCGCCGGCCTCGATCCCGCCGGCGGCGGGGGCGGCGGCAGCGGGGGCGGCGGCCGCCGTGGCCACGGTGAGGGCGGCGGGCACGGCGAGGGCGGCGGCGAGGATGCTGCGGCGGTTCTGGGACATGGAAGGACTCCTGGTGGAAGCGTTTCGGATGCCGGTTCGGCACCGCAGAGGGCGTGAGGGGGAGGCGGGCCGGCGAGGATGCGCCAGCACCGGCGCTAGCGCCAGACGGCGCTGAAGCTGTCGAGCTGCACCCAGGTGATGGCGTTGGTCGAACGCCCGCCGAACAGGCGCAGTTCGCGATCGGTGCCCGCCTCGACGCGGGCCGCGTTGTAGCCGCCGCTGTTGTTCCGGGGCACGGTGGCACGGACGGTCGTGCTCGGCGTCAGGGAGTCCGGGAGGTAGCCGATGACCGAGTCCGCGCCGAAGGTGCCCTTGACGCCGCCGCTGAGCTGGAGGCTGGTGGTGCCGCCGATGCTGACGAGGCGGCCACGGGGGGCGTTCTGGTCGACGGCCGCGCCGGCGGCGAGGGTGATCGGCTGCCAGTCGGTGAGCACCTTGACGCCGTCGGTCTCGGGGGCTCCGGACAGCGTCACGATGGTGCAGGTGCGCGGGCCCGGGTCCTCGCAGGCGAAGCCGAAGTGCAGGTGCGGGACGCCGCCGCGGACGACGACCGCCATGCCCTCGGGCTCGCGGTACTCCAGTCCCGGCGCGGCCGTGATGAACTGCCGGTCCAGGACGGCGCCGGTGGCCCAGTCGACGGCGGTGACGTACGTGTTGCCGGGGCGGGCGTTCTCCGTGCCGTACGCCTCGCCCTGGAGCGTGTACAGGACGCCGTCGTGGGAGGTGTAGCCCTGGAAGGTGGCGGCAGGGAGGTCGGGGGTGATCCGCTGGACCGGCTCCCACACGCCGGCCGTGGCCTTGGCGAGGTCGTAGCGCGCCCAGTGCGTGCCGCCCAGGCTGTAGCGCAGCACGAGTTCGTTGCTGCTGCGGTCGATGGTGGGCGTGATGAAGCGGGCCGCCCGGTCCGGGGTGTACGGGGTGGTGTGGCGGGAGGTGCCGGACGTGACGACGTCGCCGTCGGCGTACCGGAAACTGGTGACGGCGGTCCCGTAGCCCTCGTTCTTCGAGTTGGGCGTGGACGCGATCTCGGTCCACAGCCATATCTCCCCGCCGCGGTTCTCCACACCGAGGTTGACGCCGTGCCCGAAGCCGCGCAGGTACATGTGGCCGGTGATCCGGCCGGTCTCGGTGAGACGGGTCAGGCACAGGTCGCCGCGGGACTTGCGGGCCGGGTAGTCGACGACGGCCGGCTCGTCGTCCAACCGCAAGCCGCCGTCCATGACCTGGAGGACGAAGACGTCGCCGGACACCGGGTCGAAGCCGAACGACTGCATGACGGTGGAGTTCTTCAGCGGGCGGCGGTGGAGCAGTTTGCCCACGGGGCCCGCGATGTCGATCCGTCCTGCGATGCTGGCACTCAAGGACACTGCTCCTCAACGGACTTGGGGGGCCTGGCCCCCGTGATCGGAAACCGTGTCAGTGTGCCAAGGCGTCTGCTCCGCGGCGGGTAGGTCGCCCGGCGTGGCGTGCGCCATGTGAGGGATCTCGCACCCGGGCGTCGACGCGCTCCCCGCACGCGGCGACGGCACGCGAAAAGCGGGTTCCCGGCTGCCTCGTCGGCAGTCGGGAACCCGCTCGGTCCGCGGGGGCATCGGGACGGTCTGCCCCGCGGAGGCCCGGCTCGACCCGCGTCAGCGGGCGGCGAGGAGGGTGAGGGTGTCGATCACGCGGTTCGAGAAGCCCCACTCGTTGTCGTACCAGGCGACCACCTTCACGTGGCGGCCGTCGACGCGGGTGAGGGCCGAGTCGAAGATCGACGAGGCGGGGTTGCCGACGATGTCGGACGACACCAGCGCGTCCTCCGAGTACTCGAGCACGCCGGCCAGCGGACCTTCCGCCGCGGCCTTGTAGGCCGCCAGCACGTCCTCGCGCGTCACGTCGCGGGAGACGGTCGTGTTGAGCTCGACGATCGAGCCGACCGGAACCGGAACGCGGATCGAGTCGCCGTTCAGCTTGCCGTCGAGCTGCGGCAGCACGAGGCCGATCGCCTTGGCGGCGCCGGTCGTGGTCGGGACGATGTTGACGGCGGCGGCGCGGGCGCGGCGGGGGTCGCGGTGCGGACCGTCCTGCAGGGCCTGCTCCTGCGTGTAGGCGTGCACCGTCGTCATGAAGCCGTGCTCGATGCCGGCGAGCTCGTCGAGGACGGCGGCCAGCGGCGCGAGGGCGTTGGTCGTGCACGAGGCGTTGGAGACGATCGTGTGCTCGGCCGGGTCGTACGCGTCGGTGTTCACGCCGTACGCGAGCGTCACGTCCGCGCCGTCCGACGGGGCGCTGACGAGCACCTTCTTCGCGCCCGCCTTGATGTGGGCGCGGGCGGCCTCGGCGGACGTGAAGCGGCCGGTCGACTCGAGGACGATCTCCACGCCCAGCTCGGCCCAGGGCAGCTGCTCCGGCTCGCGCTCGGCGAGGACCGTGATGCGGTGGCCGTCCACGACGAGGGTGTTCCCGTCGACGGTCACCGGGCGGCCCAGGCGGCCGGACGTCGAGTCGAACGCCAGCAGCCGCGCGAGCGTGGTGGGCTCGGAGAGGTCGTTGATGGCGACGACCTCGAGGTCGCTGTTGCGTTCGAGAAGCGCGCGGAGCACGTTGCGTCCGATGCGGCCGAATCCGTTGATGGCGATGCGAGTCATGAGCGGTGTCCCTTCTGTTCGCCATCAGATTCGCTTCCTTGATCCTCCGACGACAGTGGCGGGATCGCCACGGTTCAAAAGGATCTCGCCACACCGCGGGGGCGGACTACTCGCCCCGGGTGAAGGTGCGGCGGTACTCGGTCGGGGTGGTGCCGAGGATGCGCTGGAAGTGCAGCCGGAGGTTCGCGCCGGTTCCGAGGCCGACGTCGGCGGCGATCTGCTCGACGCTCCGCTCCGAGCGTTCGAGCAGCTCACGGGCCCTGTCGACCCGGGCGCGCATGATCCACTGCATGGGCGTGTACCCGGTGTCGTCGGCGAAGCGCCGGGAGAACGTGCGGGACGACACCGCCGCGTGCTCGGCGAGCGCCTCCAGGGTCAGGGGCTCGGCGAGCCGGCGCAGGGCCCACTCGCGGGTGGCGGCGAACCGCTCCCCGAGGGGCTCGGGCACGCTGCGGGGCAGGTACTGCGCCTGGCCGCCGCTGCGGTAGGGGGCCGCGACCAGGCGGCGGGCGGCGTGGTTCGAGGCGGCCACGCCGAGGTCGGCGCGCAGGATGTGCAGGCACAGGTCGATGCCCGAGGCGGCGCCCGCGGACGTCAGCACTCTGCCCTCGTCGACGAACAGGACGTTCTCGTCGAGCCGGACGAGCGGGTGTTTGGCGGCGAGCGCGCGTGCGTAGTGCCAGTGGGTCGTGGCGCGCTTGCCGTCGAGCAGGCCGGTGGCGGCGAGCGCGAACGCGCCGGTCGAGATGGCGGCGAGCCGGGCGCCCCGCGCATGGGCGGCGATCAGGGCGTCGATGACGTCCTGTGGAGGGTCCTCCCGGTCCGGGAACCGGTAGCCGGGCACGAAGACGATGTCGGCCCATGCGAGCGCGTCGAGCCCGTGGTTCACGTGGTACGAGAGACCGTCACCGCCGGTGACGAGCCCGGGGGCGGCGCCGCACACCCGCACCTCGTACGGCATGCTCGCCCGGGTGGTGAAGACCTGGGCGGGGATGCCGACGTCGAGCGGCTTCGCACCCTCCAGGACCAGGACGGCGACGCGGTGCAGGCGGGGCTTGGACACGCCATAGAGGGTACGCGGAAGTCCGACATTCAAGCACATGTGCGACACGGTCGGCGGTGGCGCCGCGTACCCGACCGACGATCACCGGTTGAGCCACCAGATCGCCCCGTTGAGCACGGACGCGTACGCCACCCACAGCAGGTAGGGCAGCAGCAGGTGGGCAGCGGGCCGGTACAGGCGGGCGAAGGCCGCGACGGTGAAACCGATCGACACCAGCAGCAGACAGATCTCGACCAGCGCCGCACCGTACTGCCCGGCCGCGAAGAACAGCGGCGTCCAGGCCAGGTTGAGCAGCAGCTGCACCGCCCACAGCGTGAGGGCGGGACGGCGGTCGCGGCCGTCCGCGCGGCCGTGTCGGACGACGAGCCAGGCCGCGACGGCGATCGACGCGTAGAGCACGGTCCACACCGGCCCGAAGAGCCACGCCGGCGGTGCCCAGCCGGGACGCCGCAACCCGAGGTAGACGTCGCCGGCGTCGGCCGCCGCCAGGGCTCCGACTGCGGCGACGCCGTAGGTCAGGGCGAGGAGGGCCAGCAGCAGCGGGAGCGGCCGGGCGAGCCGGGCGCGGAGCGCCGCGGCGGTCACGGCGCAGCCGCCGGGTGTGCGGGTGGGGCAGCCCACCGGCGCGGGCGCGTCCCGGAGGGTCGTCTCATGCGGCTCACCGGCTTCGGACGGGGCGGGGCGCCCGGTCCGGACGCCCCCACCCGGTACTTCACTCCCCTGCGCGCCGGCGGATGCGCCGGTTCGAGGACGGCACCGTCACTGGTTCCTGCGGAGCTCGTCGAGCCTCTCGGCGAAGGCCTTCGTCTCCGCGATCAACCGGGCGCGCGCCTCGGCGCGGCTCTTGTCGCCCTGCTTCCTGAACGCCTCGCGGAAGTGCGGCTGGAGCTGGGTCCACCAGCCGTGGTCCAGCATCGCCCACGCCTGCGGGCACAGCGGGGCGCGGGACTTCGGCAGGTAGCCGGCACCGACCAGCGCCCCGTCGAACCTCTTCGGGTCGCTGCCGTCGAGGTAGCAGAGGAAGTTGAAGACCCGCTGCTGGGTGACGGGGTGGTCGCTCGAGAGCCCTTCGAGCGTAAGCTCGCCCTCCTTGCGGGCGAGCGCGTCGAAGACGAGCGCGGCCGCCAGCGAGGGTTCCGGCCCGGCCTCGTTGACGGTGTGGAACGAGGCGAACCCGTCGGCGGCGTCCTCCTCGAGACCGAGGTTCGGGAGCTGGAGCTGGCGCTGGAGGGCATGGCCCATCTCGTGGCCGAAGACGAACCGGGTCGACAGTGCGGTCAGGTCGTCGACGTTGTACTCGTCCTCGGGGAACAGGGCCGGACGCTTGACGGTCTTGACGACGTCGCCGGCGATGTCCCGGAGCTGGGTCAGGAACACCGGCGGGATGTAGATCGTTCTGCCGTCGGGCTGGGTGACGGCGTCCGTGACCCCCGGCGGGACCTTGTCGGTGACCTTCACGACGAGGTCGTGCGGGAGGGCGACCGAGGTGTTCACCCAGTCCGCGAGTTGTTCGAGCGCGCGGGACTTCCGGAGGGCGTCCACCGCCGGGCGGTCCTGCGGCTTGATCGCACCGTCCTCGTAGACGATCGTGACCTTGCCGCTGCCGTCGCCTTCGTCCTTGCCCGTGCCGTCGCTGCCGGTCCACGAGACGACCGCGAGGCCGACGGCGAGCAGCGCCCCCGCCGCAGCCGCCCGCGCGGCGGTCGACCGCCCACCACTGCTCAGCACCCCGGCCGGCTCCTTTCCAGGGCTCGCACCCGACACGCGGATTATGATCGACCACCGACACGCCCGCAATGACCGCTTTGCGGCGTTTTGCCGCGGGGGTCCAGCTCGGTGCCCGGAGCGGTGGACGAGTGGTGGTGGCAGCTCCACCCGGCCTCGGCTCCGCCCAGGTGGAAGCGCGGTGCCAGCGCCCCTGGTGCTCCGGGCACAGCGGCCGAGGCTCGTCCTGCGGCCACGGCAGCGGTCCACCCGACGAACCGTCCCGCCTCGGCGGACGGCCGGCGCGGGGGTGGAGCCGTACCGTCAGCCGCCGCAGCGGGGCGACCTCGGGAAGCTCTCGACGTCCACGGGGCGGGGAGGCGCGTGACGGGTCATGGGCGGCAGGCTACGCACCGGTGCCGCCGGCCCGGTCGGGGGTGCGGCCGGAGTCCAGGGCCGCGACGGTGAAGCAGACGGCGGCCCCGAAGCCGAGGAGGAACGCGGCCGGGTTGACGTAGCCGGGGACGGAGGTCGCGTAGTCGCCGACGTCGTCGGCCTCGCACACGAAGCGCAGGGGCAGGTACTCCACCCGGTAGCCGGCGATCCCCTCCGCCCGGTACTCCCAGCCCGGGGTGCGGCAGGGCAGGAGGGGGACCGAGTTCGTCCCGCCGTCCTCCGCCGACATGACCGCGCCGGTGACATGCAGCAGCCCCCAGGCGTACACGGCCACCGCGACCGCCGCCTGGGCGTGGCCGGCGATCCGTAACCAGGCCCCGCCGTCGGCACGGCGCAGCCCACCCGCCCGGGCCAGGGCACCGACGGCGCGGGCCGCGAAGACGAACGGAAAGATCAGCGCGGCCGGGACCAGGAGCAACAGGAAGTACGCCATCGGCCGACTCCAGCAGCACACCGGCCCCGACCGCTGTGCCGGAACCCACAGCTCCTGCAACAACTTCGTAACTGCCTGCTGCCCGCCGCCCGCCGCCCGCCGCCCGCCCAGCTCCGTACGCTCTTGCGCGTGAAGATCAACTACGAGTGGCGGGGCGAGGTCGACAACGCCGCGCTCGACGCACTCCACGCCGACGGCTTCGACCACCCGGTCACCCGGACCGACTGGCGGGAACGGCTGGAGCGCCACAGTCTCGGCTGGGTCTGCGCGTGGGAAGGCGGGGCTCTGATCGGTTTCGTCAACGTCGTCTGGGACGGAGGCGTCCACGCCTTTCTACTGGACACGGTGGTCGCCCGGCACCGCCGCTCCGGTGGAGTGGGCGCCGCGCTCGTCACGACCGCGGCCCGTGAGACCCGCGCTGCGGGCTGTGAGTGGCTGCACGTCGACTTCGAGGAGCACCTGCGCCCGTTCTACCTCGACGCGTGCGGGTTCACGGTGACCGCGGCCGGCCTGATGGCCCTGTAAAACTGCGCGCTCGGCGTTTGAACCCTGGCGGACGGCGCAGACGGAACGGCACAGGGTCGTTGCGCGGTGATGAGAGCCATCGCCTGGCGACCGGGCAGGAGGCAGTCGTGAAGGACCGCCGGGGGCGGCGGGGACACGGGCGGACGAAGCGCCGGGCGCTCGTCCGCCGAGTGCCGCGAAACGCCCTGCGCCCGATCGGCGTCCGGCTGACGGTGTGGGCCCTGCGCCTGTCGCTCTGGGGCCTGCGCCGGGCGCTGCGGCACCGGGTGCGTTCCGTGCTGCCTACTCGCAGGAAAGCCCGCTGAGGAGGCATGGGTGGCTCCCCACGGGGCAGCGGCTGTGAAGGGGGTCGGAGGTGATTCAGGAATGGCAACCGGCAAGAAGGCCCAGAACATCGGCAAGAACATGAAGGGCAAGGTCAAGGAAACCACCGGCAAAGCAGTCGGCAACGAGAGCATGGAAATGAAGGGGAAGGCCGAGCAGACCGCTGCCAACGCCAAGCAGGCCGGGCAGAAGGCCAAGGACGCGGCCAAGGGCACGCTGACCTGACCTCTGCGCGAAGCACGAACCGGGGCCGCCGTCCACCGTGGACGGCGGCTCCGTTTTGCCTTGCTGGACCGCACCCGCGCAAGCGTGTGCGGCGTCAGTGGCTCCTGCGCCGACGGCGGGCACGCGGTTCGGCCCGGTCCGCTTCTTCCTCCTCCGCTTCCTCTTCCTCTCCGTCCCCCTCGTCTTCGTCCGTCTCGTCTTCGGCCGCTCCCTCGTCTTCGGCTGCTCCTTCGTCTTCGTCCGTCTCGTCTTCGGCTGCTCCTTCGTCTTCGTCTGCTTCCTCCTCCGCTTCTTCGTCCTCCTCGCCTTCCTGGTCGTCGTCCTCCTCGTCCGGCGGGGCCTCTTCGTCCTCGTACTCCTCCGGCTCGTCCTGCGCGGACTCCTCCTCTTCCACGGCCTCTTCGTGGCTGCGGACCACCTCGCCGTCGCGTATCTCACCCCGCCAGCCGTCGGGCTCCTCGCTCGCGAGGGTCACGTGGCGCACGAAGTGCTTGAGGTCGAGGCGCAGGCGGCGGCCCTGGGCCCGCCAGATGTTGCCCGTCTTCTCGAACAGCCCGGAGGGGTAGTACTCGACGACCACGACCACGCGGGTGAGGGAGGGGGCGAGCTCGTGGAAGCTGACGCAGCCGCGGGTCGTGCCCTTGGCGCCATCGGAGCTCCATACGATCCGTTCGTCGGGGACCTGCTCCTGGACGGTCGCCTTCCAGCTACGGGTGGAGGGACCGACCTTGACCTTCCAGTCGGAGGAGGTGTCGTCGCCCTGGGAGACGCTGCGCACACCCTTGGCGAAACTGCTGAAGTCCTCGTACCGCGTCCACTGGTCGTACGCGGTGCGCAGCGGGACTCCGACGTCGACGGTCTCCATGATGTGGGTGGGCTTGGACCCGCTCTTGCGGGACTTTCCCTTGCCGGTCAGTCCACTGCCGATGTCCTTGACCTTCTCCTTCAGGCCCTCGAAGGTGCTGCCCGCGACGGCCTTGAGGGGCGAGTCGCCCTTGAGGAGCCGGCCGCCGATGTCGGCGAGGGAACCTCCGTTGTCGGCCACGTCGTAGAGCTGGTCGGTGAGGTCGCCGAGCTTGTCGGACGCCTTGTCGGCCAGTTGGTCGGCCTGCGCCGAGAGATAGCCTCCGATTTCCTCGACCAGGTGGTCCATGGGGGACCGCGAGCTGTCGGACGTACGTTCGCTGTGTGTCGTGGCCATGGCGCTACCTCCGCGTCGACGGCTTGCGCGCCGTCGCCTTCTTCGCTGACGTCGAGGACTTCCTCGCGCTGCTGCTCCGGGCGGGCTGGCGCGCCGCGGTCTTCTTGGCCGCGGCCTTCTTGGCGGGCGGCCTGGCGGACGCGGACTTCTTGGGCCCGGCGCGGCCCGGTGACGAGCCGGCCTTCTTGGCCGGGGCCTTCCTGGCCTGCGTGCTCCGGGTGGAGGAGGTGGTGGTCTTCCTCTGCTCTGCGGCCTTCTTCGCAGGTGCGGCCTTCTTCGCAGGTGCGGCCTTCTTCACAGGTGCGGCCTTCTTCGCGGGCGCGGCCTTCTTCGCGGGCGCGGCCGATTTCTTCGCCGGTCCCGCCGACTTCTTCGCCGCTGTGCCCTTCCGTGCCGGGGCGGCCTTCTTTGCCGGGGTCGCCGACTTCCTACCCGCCGTCTTCCGGGCCGGGGCGCTCTTCTCCTTCGCCGGTGCGCGGCGGGAAGCGGGCTTCTCGGACGCCGGGCTGCGCTCGCGGCCCGTGGAGGTGCGCGCGGGCGCGGAGGTGCGTGCGCTGCTGCGACGGGCCGGCTTGCGGGGGCTCTCCTCCTCGGGCTCCTCCTCGGGCTCGGGCTCCTCCTCGGCCTCGGGCTCCTCCTCGGCTTCGGGCTCTTCTTCGGCCCCTTCCTCAGGCTCTTCCTCGGGTTCTTCCTCCGGTTCCTCCTCTTCCTCGTCGTACGGTCCCTCGTCCTCCTCGTCGTAGGGCTGCTCCTCCTCTTCCTCGTCCTCGTACGCCTCGTCCTCGTAAGGCTCCTCTTCGTACTCCTCGTCCTCGTCCTCGTCCTCGGCGCGCGCCTCCTCCGGCTCCTCGCGCTCACGGGTGAGTTCGAGGGTGCGCTGGTGGAGGGTGTCGGCCAGACCCGAGAGCTGGCGGTTGGCAGCAGTGGCGAGGGCCGCGCGGCCCGCCTGCAGGGCTTCACCGCGGAGCTGCTCTCCGAGTTCGGCGACCTGCGGCAGCTCTCCGAGCTTGCGCAGCCCCTGGGTCATGAGCTGACCCGGCTCGAGGCCGAACCTGCGGCCGGCGAGGTAGGTCGCCAACGACAGGGCCATGCGGCCCTTCTTCGCTCTGCCCAGTACGTAACCACCGACTATGGCGGCTCCCAGGGCGATCTTGGTCGTGTCCTCCATCGACTTGGTCCCTTCCGCGTGGCTTCAAGGAGCGGCTGCTCACCCTGGCGCCAGATATTCGGCTTTATGTGAAGAAAGTTCCACATGCGAGGTGTGGTGTGGCCGCGTGGGGGGAGGCGTTGTAGATCCATGGAGATCTGGTTCGCGAGGGAGCACATGACCACGTCTGAACCGGCCCGCCGGCGGCGCCGCACCTCCGGGGACGAAGACGCCGAACGGCCCGCCGCCAGGCCCGCGCGCAAGACGGCCGCCACGCGCAAGCGCGGAGTGCCCGGCGCTGCGGCAGCACTGCGGGCTGCCGCGGAGCAGCTCTCGGAACTGCTCGGTCGGCGGCCCGAGTCGGTCTCGTCCCTGAAGCCCACGGACGAGGGCTGGGAAGCGGTGGTGGAGGTGGTCGAGCTCGAACGCATCCCGGACACCACCAGCGTCATGGGTAGCTACCGGGTCGAGCTGGACGACCAGGGCGAGCTGATCTCGTACGAACGTACCCGGAGGTACAGCCGGGGCATGATCGACCGGCCGCGCGGCTGACGCCGCCACCGGCCCGGAAGGGAAGCACCATGACGGTGATGCCGCAAGGGGCGAGCGGAGGCCTCAGCCGCAGCGGCGGTGGAACGAGCAGCCTCTACGACGTCCTGGAACTCATTCTCGACCGTGGGCTGGTCATCGACGCCTTCGTGCGCGTCTCCGTGGTCGGCATCGAACTCATCAAGATCGACGCGCGGATCGTGGTCGCGAGTGTCGACACCTACCTCCGCTTCGCCGAAGCCTGCAACCGGCTCGACCTCGAAGCGGGCCGCAGCGCACCCGCCCAGCTGCCGGAGATGATGGACAAGATGATCGAGGGCGGGAGCAAGGGCAAGGCCAAGGGTGCGCTCAGCGGCGCGCTGGAGGGCCTGACGCAGTCCCTGTCCGGCAAGGGCGAGGACGAAGAGGCGGAAGACGAGGACGAGGAGGAGCGCGAGGCGGAGGAACCCGAACTGGAAGAAGCGCCTCCTCGGCGCCGGCGGCCGGTCCGGCGGTCGGCGCGGCACGAGAGGGAGTGAACCGTGGCCGTCTACGTATACGCCGTCACCTTGGACGGACATCCGTGCCGGATCGACGGAGTGTCCGGCGTCGGTGCGCAGGCCGCGCCCGTCCGGGTCGTCCCGGCGGACGGGCTGCGCGCCGTGGTCAGCGACATCGACGAGGAAGTCCGCCCCAAACGGCGCGATGTCGCAGCCCACCAGACCGTCCAGAACCGCCTCTTGGCCGACGGAACCCCGCTCCCGCTGCAGTTCGGCTACACCGCGCCCGACGACGACGCCGTCCGCCAGGCGCTGCGGGAGCAGGGCGGCATGTACCGCGCGGCATTGGAGCGCGTACAGGGTTGCGCCGAGTACAACGTGAAGGCGTCCCGGGAGCAGGACCACTTGTTGCGGGAGATCCTGGACGCTTCGCCCGAGGCGCGCAGGCTCAACGAGGAGATCCTCGCCGGGTCCCAGGACCCGCGCCTGCCCCTGGAACTGGGGCGCCTGATCGCCGAGGAGGTCGACCTGCGGAATGCGGCCGCGGCGTCGGACCTGGTCCGGGCGCTGGTGCCGCTCGGCAGGGAGCACGCCCTGCACACCCCGGGCGGTGAGGACTTCCTCAACCTGTCCCTGCTCGTGCCTTTCGGCGACGAAACGGCCCTGGTGAGGGCTCACGCCGAGCTCACCCAGAACGACGACAGCGGCCTGGCGATCCGGCTGACGGGGCCACTGCCCCCGTACAGCTTCGTGCCGTAGGGCCGCGGCCCGGACCGAGGAAGGAGCATCCGCGATGGGCCTGCTGGAGAAACTGATCACCTCGCCCCTGCTGCCGGTACGGGCCGTGCTCTGGGCGGCGCAGCGGGTGGCGGACAAGGCCGAAGCCGAGTACTACGATCCGGCGCCCGTCTGGGCGCAGCTCGCCGAGCTGGAGCGGCAGCTCACCGCCGGAGAGATCGACGAGGAGACCTTCGAACGCGAGGAGGACCTGCTGATCGACCGACTCGCCGAAATCGACAGGTACCGCAGCGGCGAGCCGTGACGGGACCGGAGCAGACGACTGGGAGGCGAGATACGTGACGAACCCCCTGGACCGCAGATTCGGCTCGGGTCCCGCGATGGCGGGCTACCCTCCGAGCTCTGCCAGCAGCCTGGCCGACATCCTGGAGCGCGTGCTGGACAAGGGCATCGTCATCGCCGGCGACATCCGCATCAACCTGCTCGACATCGAGCTCCTCACCATCAAACTGCGGATCCTGATCGCCTCGGTGGACAAGGCCAAGGAGATGGGCATCGACTGGTGGGAGCACGACGCGTCGCTCTCGTCCGGTCACCGCGACGGCGAGTCGCTGGCCGACGAGAACCGGCGCCTGCGCGCCGAGCTCGCGCAGGCACGCCGCGAGGGACTCACCGATGCCGGACCGCTGCCCGACGTCCTGGGAGTCGGGCAGGAGGAACACTCCTCCCGGGCCCGCGGTACGCCGGAGCGGAGGGCCGAGCCGTGACCGCCCCCACCGCCCCCACCGCCCCCGCCCTCACCTACGTGTACGCCGTCACGGCCGCCGCGCCCGGTCTCGGCGAGTCCCTCGGGGGCCTGGCCGGGGTGGCGGGCAGCCACGTCGCGCTGCTCGGGCCCCCCGCCGGGGAAACGGCGCCCGTCGCCTTCGTCGTCAGCGACGTCCCGCGCTCCGAGTGGACCGAAGAGGTGCTCAGGGAGCGCTTCGAGGACCTGCGCTGGCTGGAGGACACCGCGCGCGCCCACCACCGCGTGATCGAGGCCCTCGCGGCGCGCACCACCGTCCTGCCCCTGCGGCTGGCCACCCTCTACGAGGACCGGGCCCGGGCGCTGCAGGCGCTGGAGGAGCAGGGCCAGGACTTCGCCGGCCAGCTGGTCCGGCTCAGCGCCCACACCGAGTACGGCGTCAAGGTCTACGTACGTCCCTCCCCGCCCGCCGTCACCACCGCCCCCGCGGGCCCTGCGACGCCCGAACCCGTGGCCGGACCCGCCCCGGCCGGTGCCGGCAAGGCCTACCTCCGGGCCCGCCGCGCCCAGCACGAGGCCCGCGAAGGCCACTACCGGCAGGCGCAACTGGCTGCCGACCGCATCGCCGGCATCGCCCTGCGGTGCGCGGCCCAGCAGGTGCGCCATTCCCCGCAGGCCGGCCCCCTCGCCGCCCCGGCGGACGGGGAGAACGTCCTCAACGACGCCTTCCTCGTCCCCGACGACCGGGCCGAGGCCTTCCGGACGGCGGTCCGCGGCGCGGCCGAGGACCTTCCCGGAATCCGCCTGGAGGTGACCGGCCCCTGGGCGCCGTACTCCTTCGCCGCCGCACCGCCGGCTCCGCCCGCGCCATGAACCACCACGCCCGCGAGGAGCGCCTCGACCGCGTCGACGGGCGCGACCGCGCCGACCGTCGTGACCTCGCCCTGCCCGGCCGGCAGGTCGCGCTCGTCGACCTCCTCGACCGGCTGCTGGCCGGAGGCGTCGTCATCACCGGCGACATCGTCCTGTCCATCGCGGACATCGACCTGGTCAGGATCTCCCTGCGCGCTCTGATCAGCTCCGTGAGCACGGCCGACGCGCCCCGGCCGGCACCGGAACGGCGGACAGCACCATGAGCCATGAGACGCCCGACCGGCCGCAGCCCGCCGCCCCGGCCCCCGTCCCCTCCCCCGGCCCCGCCCCCGCCCCCGATCTGCGGGCGGTCGGGGGCGCCATGGCCGATGCCGTGCGGGTGCTGCCGGCGTCTCCGGCCGATGCCCCGCCTTCGGGGCCCTCCCGCGGCCACCGCATCCGCACCGGACCCGAGACGGTCGAGGAGGACCTCGTCAGGCTCGTCCTGACCGTGGTCGAACTCCTCCGGCAGCTCATCGAACGGCAGGCGATCCGCCGCGTCGAAGCCGGTGGCCTCAGTGACGCGCAGGAGGAGGAGCTCGGGGCCACGCTCCTCGCCCTCCACGACCGCATGACGGAGCTGTGCGCCCGGCACGGCTGCACCCTCGACGACCTGAACCTGGACCTGGGCCCGCTCGGCCCCCTGCTCGCGCCGCCCGAACCCTGAGGGTGTTCCCCCCGGGCCGGGGTAGGCGCACGGTGATGAGAAAGGGGCGGACATGAGCACCAGCGAGAAGATCAAGGCCAAGGCCGAGCAGGTGATCGGAAAGGCCGTGAGGAAGGCGGCGCACGCCGTGGGGAACAGGACCACGGAGGCCAAGGGAACCGCGTTGGAGGCCCGCGGCAAGGCCCGGCAGACGAAGGAGGCGGGAAAGGACGTGTTCCGGCACTGAGCGGTGGGGGCTCCCCCGAACGGGGGCGGTCCGCGCGTCCCCCGCGCGTCGCTCGGCCGGGCGGCGGCGGGGAGGGGGCAGGGTCGGGTGCATGGTGCGGAAGCGTGTGATCGTGTCGGGCAGGGTCCAGGGGGTGTTCTTCCGCGACAGCTGCCGGAGCGCCGCCTTGGAGCAGGGGGTGGCCGGCTGGGTGCGCAACCTGCCCGGCGGGGAGGTGGAGGCGCTGTTCGAGGGGGACGAGGAAGCCGTCGCCCGGATGGTCCGGTGGATGCACGCCGGGCCGCCGGCGGCCGCGGTCCTCAACGTGGAGGTGTACGAGGAGCCGGCGTCCGGCCCGGGGGCGGCCGCCGAAGGGTTCGCGGTGAGCCCCACACCGCCCGGGCGTTCGTGACGGCAGGTCATCGTGTCGACTCAGCCGGACAGTTCGGCCCGCCATGCCCGCGGCCACCGCCCGGAGGGCGGTGGCACGCCGTTGATGCCGAGGTCGCGGCGCGCGCACGCGTAGAAGGCGTCCCGCGCCGCGCTCGCCAGCTGGTGGGCCTTGGTCCACTGCCCGGCGTCGGCGGAGCCTTCCCGTACCAGCAGCTCTATGGTCCAGATCGTCTCGTGCCAGCGGCGCGCCGCCGCGATCGTCTCCGCGTCCCCCACCAGCAGGACCGATTCCCACTCGGTCGCGCGCCGCGACTCCGCCTCGGCCAACTGGACCAGTCCCTCGGCCGGCGCCAGTGGGTCGGCCACGTCGGCGAAGCCGAGGGCCGCTCCGATGCGCTGGGCGATGCGCAGTTGGGCCTTGAGGGCGTTGGCGTAGCGGGCGTAGGTCTCGAAGCGCTTCTCGTCCCAGCGTTCCTCGCGCTGCCGCTTCCACCTGCGGCGCTCGGTCAGGCTCTGCGTCGCGTACGAGGCCGCCGAGCCGATCACGACGCCCGCCAGCGCGGGCAGTTGGTCCCAGAGCATCCGTCCCCCCTCGGGCGATCCGGTGGCCGCGCGGGTGAGTCGCGGCAGGGTCTGGGGGTCCCTACCCAGGAACGCGTTCCGCCCACCCGGGCGACCGTCAGCGTTTGAGGTAGGCCAGGACGGCCAGCACCCGCCGGTTGTCGTCCGCGGAGGCGCTGATCCGCAGCTTGGCGAAGATGCTCGCGGTGTGCTTGGCGACGGCGCTCTCGCTGATGTGCAGGCCGCTTGCTATCGCGGCGTTCGACCTGCCCTCCGCCATCAGTTCCAGCACGTCGCGTTCGCGCGGGGTCAGACCGTCGATCGTTCCGCGGGCGTCGCCGCGCGCCAGCAGGCGGGAGATGACCTGCGGGTCCATCACCGTGCCGCCGGCGGCGACGCGGCGGACCGCGTCGACGAACTGCTCCGTGTTGGTCACCCGGTCCTTCAGGAGGTACCCGACGGCGCCCTCTCCCCCGGCCAGCAGTTCGTTCGCGTAGAGCTGCTCCACGTACTGGGAGAGGACGAGGACCGGCAGCCCGGGCCTGCGGCGGCGGGCGTCCAGGGCGGCCTGGAGGCCCTCGTCGGTGAAGGTCGGCGGCAGCCGTACGTCCACCACCGCGACGTCGGGCGCCGCATCCCCCTCGGCGAGCAACGCGCGCCGGAGGGACGGCCCGTTGTCGACGGCGACGACCTCGCAGCCGTGCTCCCGGAGGGTGCGGGTGAGCCCGTCCCTCAGGAGGAAGAGGTCTTCGGCGAGGACAACGCGCACGGTATCTCCATCGTCACGGTGGTCGGTCCGCCCCGGGGGCTGTGCAGGGCGAGGGTTCCGTCGAAGGTATCCAACCGCTTTCGTACGCCGGCCAGTCCGGTGCCCCGGGACGGGTCGGCGCCGCCGTGCCCGTCGTCGGTGACGGTGATGCGCAGCAGGCCGTCGCCGTGGGCGAGGGCGATGCGGACCTCGCGGGCGCCGGAGTGCTTGGCCGCGTTGGTCAGCGCCTCGCTCACGGCGAAGTAGGCGGCGGTTTCGACGGGCGCCTGGAGCCGGCCCGGCAGTCGGGCCTCGACGTGGACGTCGAGGAAGCTGTCGAGGGCCAGCGACCGGACCGCGTCGCCGAGGCCGCGGTCGGCGAGGACCGGCGGGTGGATGCCGTGGACCAGGGTGCGCAGGTCCTGCAGGGCCCGCTCCGAGGTGCTGCGGACGTCCAGGAGGAGGTCGCGCGCCGCCGCCGGATCGGTGTCCAGCAGGCGGGTGGCCCGGTCCAGGGTCATGCCCAGGGCGACCAGACGGGCCTGTGCTCCGTCGTGCAGGTCCCGTTCGATGCGCCGCAGTTCGGCGGCCAGGGTGTCGAGGGCACGGCCGCGGGTGTCGGTGAGCTGCTCGATCCTCCGGGTCAGCCGGGTGGTGCGGGGTTCCGCGAGCAGCCGCCGGCTCAGGCGTGCGTGCAGCCGGAGCACGGCGGGTGCCGTGTACAGGCCGGCGGCGACGAAGGCGAGCCCGAGCACGAGCGCGGCGAGCATGGTGGCGGTGGTGTGCACGGGGACGAAGGCGTACCAGTTGCCGTCGTCGATCCTGCGCCAGACGAACGGCTGCACCAGCGCGCCGAACACCCCGTACCAGGCCAGGGAGAGGGGTACGGCGACCAGGAGGCCCCCCGTTACCGGCTCCAGCCACGCCCACGCCAGGTCGCGCCAGAACCCGTCGTCGGCCAGGATGCGGCGCGACCGCCGGCGGGCGGTCGCGCCGCTGTCGGCGGCGGGCAGCGGCTCGGGCGGGCCGATCCGGACGCCCGTCCAGGCCGCGGCCCGCGCGCGGGAGCGGTCGGACAGGGCGCGCAGGGCCAGGGCGGCGGGCGGGAGCAGCCGGAAGCCGATGCCCACGGGCAGCAGGAGGACGGCGAGCACCACCAGCGAGCCGGTCGCCGACACGGCGAGGGCGTGCAGGCTCGCCAGCTGGCAGCGGCCGAGGGCGACGTACGCACGGACCGGAACCGGAACCGGAGCGGGAGCGGGGGTGGTGGCGCGTCCGCGGCTGCGGACGGCGCGCGGTCTATCGAACATCTTCCATGATCGTGGTGAGCCTATCCGGCGCCGGATCCGTCTGCGCGGCCCGTCCCCGGCGCACGCCCGACCACGTCCACAGGACGGCTGCCGTCAGACCGGACACACCGAACAGCACCATGGGGGTCACGGTGCCCGATTCCTCGTCCATGCAGAGCAGCATGCCGAGGTTGACCAGGGCGTGGAAGCCGCCCGCGAGGAGCAGCCGGGACGCCCCCGGCGCTCCGTCGAGCGCCCAGCCCAGCACGACCGACAGGGACACCGCGCCCACCAGGAACCCGGCGGCGTAGAGGGGGTGTTGGGCGAAGACCTGGACGTGCCAGACGCCCCACACCGAGCCGACCGCCACGGAGGCTCCCAGGGGGCCGAAGCGGGGGCGCAGCAACGGTTGGAGGAGGCAGCGCCAGCCGATCTCCTCGGCGCAGGCACCGATCAGCTGCGCCACGGCGATCAGGGCGAACGGGGCGGCGTCGGGACGGACCGGCCGCCCGTCCCCGCCGAGGGCCGCGTACGCGGCGGCGCCGGCCGCGATGACGAGCGGTGCGGTCAGGAGCAGCAGGGCCCCGCGGCCGCCGGGGCGGGTCGGGCCGCCGGCGAGCAGCGCCCGTACGCGCCGCGGCCACAGCAGGGCGGCGACGGCGACCCCCAGGGCGGGCCCGAACTGCGTCAGCTGGATGATCTCGGCGGGTATCCGCGTCGCGGGCTGGGCGGCGCCCAGCAGGCCGGCCGCCGGAAAGGCGACGGCCAGGAAGCAGACCGTCACCCTGATGTCCACAGGTGTCATTCGCATGACACCGACGATGCCGCCCCGCAGGGCCGCGTCCGCTGCGCCTGGCTACCGGACCGGGGTGTACCCAGGTACACCCCGGTCTCGGCTCAGGGTCGGACGGGCAGTTCGAACCAGGTCGTCTTGCCCGTGGCCGTGCGGTGGCTGCCCCAGGCCTCGCTCAGCAGGTCGAGGAGTTCGATGCCGCGGCCGCCCTCCGCCCCCAGGGGTGCGGCGCGGCGTACGGGGTCGGCGTCGCAGGCGTCCTCCACCTCGCACAGCAGCCGGTCGCCCTCCGCCCTGAGGTTGAGGCGGACGGGGCCCCGGGCGTGGCGGAGCGCGTTGGTGACGATCTCGCTGACCAGGAGTTCGGCGGTGTCGGAGAGGTCGTCCAGGCCCCAGTCGCGGAGCCGGCCCGTCGCCAGGTGGCGGGCCCGGCCCGCCGAGGTCAGGTCGCGCGCCAGGGGCCAGGAGGCCTCCCGGGCGGTCGCCCGGGCCGCGGGCGCGCAGAGGGGGCGCAGGGGTGCCAGGCTCCGGGTCCACAGGCCCAGCTGCCGGGTGAACCACGACGTCGAGGCGTTCTTCGCCACCCACTCCCCGGCGTGCCCGCGGACGGGCGTGCCGGCATGCCGTCCTGTCCGCTCGTGCAGACGGGTGGGGAGGACGGTGAAGCGGGCCATGGTCATCAGTCCTTTCCGTGCCGGGTGGCCCGGCCGCTCGATGGCGAAGGTTCGACGTTCATGTAGCACTTGCTACACATACAAGAATACACGAAGCAGGCATTACGGTAAAGACTTAACCAAAACGGACATACGGACCGCGTATGCCGCGCCCCCGGGAGGTCCCATGCCCCGCCCCGCCGACCAGGAAAAACGTCGTGACCTGCTGCACCGGGTCCGCGAGTACGTGCTCCGCAACGGCCTGGCCGGGCTGTCCCTGCGCCCGCTGGCCCGGTCCCTGGGCACCAGCGACCGCATGCTCCTGTACTACTTCGGCACCAAGGAGCGCATGGTCGCCGAGGCCCTCGCCCTCGACGAGCGCCGTCCCCTCCTCAGGCTGCGGGCGCAGTTGGACGCGCGCGGCGCGCCGCGGGACGCCGCAGGGCTGCGGCGGCTCATGGAACGGGTCTGGGAGCAGTTCGGCAGTCCGGACATGCGGGCGGTACTCCCCCTGTACCTGGAGATCATGAGCGCCAGCCTGCTGCATCCGGAGCGGTACGGGCCCGTGATGCGCGACCTGGTCACCGGCTGGACCAAGCTGGTGACGGGCCTCTTCGCCGGCCTGGGCATGCCCGATGCGCGGGCGCGCACCGAGGCCGCCCTGCTCGTCGACTGCGCCGTCGGCCTGCTCTTCGCCCCGCTCGCGGACGGGGACCGGGAGCGGGCCGACGCGGCCTTCCGCCTCCTGCTCGACCGCCTCGAACCCGGCTGGCGGCCGTCCGGACCCGACTGACGGCGTCCGCCCGGGATGCACGGCCCACGGCGGCGCCGGACAGTGGAGGCGGGGCCCTTCGGCAGACGCAGAGCAGGAGGATCCGGCGTGACCGATCACAGGACCTCCGGGGAACCCACGACGCCGACGACGCCCGCGACCGCCGCAGCGCCCGCAGCGCCCATGACGGAGGAGGCCTTCCGGTCCCTCTACGTGGACCTGCGCCACCACGGGCGACGGACCGCCGAGGAGCGCCGCCGCGGCGCCCTCGCCCACCTGACCCCCGAGCGGGTCGCGGCCGCCGCGGCCGAGGTGCGCATCGGGCGCACCGTGTCGCTGGCCGCGCCGATCGAGACGTATCCCGGCCCGGACGATCCGCAGCCCGCCGCCTACGTGCTGACCGCACCCCGCGAGCAGGAGACCGGGACCCCCGGCCTGCACTTCGCCCTGGACCGCTTCGCCATGAACGTGCACGGCGACGCCCACACCCACCTCGACGCCCTGTGCCACGTCGTCTTCGACGGCGAACTCTACGGCGGCGTCCCGGAGAAGGCCCTGAAGGCGGGCGGTGCCCGCGGGATCACGCTCGACCTCGCCCGGGGCGGCATCGTCGGCCGCGGCGTGCTCCTGGACGTTCCCCGGGTGCGCGGTCTGCCCTGGCTGGAGCCCGGCGACTGCGTGAGCGCCGGCGACCTCACCGCGGCCGAGGATGCGCAGGGCGTCCGCACCGGGCCCGGCGACCTGCTGTTCGTCCGCGTCGGGCACCGGCGCCGGCGCCGCGAGTCCGGCCCGTGGGACGTGGCGCAGGCCAGGGCGGGCCTGCATCCGGAGGCGGTGCGGCTCCTGGCCGAGCGGCACGTCGCCGTCCTCGGCTCGGACGGCAACAACGACACCGCGCCCAGCCCGGTGGCCGGCGTCTCCTTCCCCGTACACGTCCTGGCGATGCACGCACTGGGCGTGCACCTGCTGGACTACCTGGACCTGGAGGAGCTGGCGCAGCTGTGCGCGGAGCTCGGACGCTGGCGGTTCCTGTGCACGGTGGCGCCGCTGCGGCTGCCGGCGGCGACCGGCTCCCCCGTGAATCCGATCGCCGTCGTGTGACGGGACGGGCGCCCGGCCCTCCGGGGTGCCGGACCGCCGGTCGGCGTATACGTTCGAAGAGGGATCCCGCTGTGACGGACAGGCCCGGTGCGGGCGCGACTCCACAGACCGAGGACGGACGGTGGTCGCCGTGAGCGACACCCCCCACTACGACGCCATCATCATCGGATCCGGCGCCGGCGGCGGCACGCTCGCCCACCGGCTCGCCCCTTCGGGCAAACGCGTGCTCCTCCTCGAACGCGGCGGCCACCTCCCGCGCGAGCGCGACAACTGGGACTCCACCGCGGTGTTCGTCAAGGGGAAGTACCGTGCACCGGAGTTCTGGCTGGACAAGCACGGCCGCGAGTTCCCGCCCGAGGTCAACTACTACGTGGGCGGCAACACCAAGTTCTACGGCGCGGCGCTGTTCCGGCTGCGCCCGCAGGACTTCGGCGAGCTGCGCCACCACGACGGGATCTCGCCGGCCTGGCCGATCGGCTACGAGGACCTGGAACCGTACTACACCCAGGCGGAACACCTGTACCTGGTGCACGGCCGGCACGGCGAGGACCCCTGGGAGGGGCCGGCCAGCGCGCAGTACGCCCATGCTCCGGTCGAACACGAGCCGCGGATCCAGCAGTTGAGCGACGATCTGGAGAAGCAGGGTCTGCACCCCTTCCACCTGCCCATCGGGGTCAACCTGAGCCAGGACGACCGGGGGCGGGCGACCCACTCCAGCGTCTGCATCCGCTGCAACCGGGTGGACGGCTTCCCATGCCTGGTCCGCGGCAAGTCCGACGCCGAGGTGATCTGCGTGGAGCCGGCCCTGCAGCACCCGAACGTCGAACTGGTCACGGGCGCCCACGTGGTCCGGTTGGAAACCGACCCGACGGGGCGGACGGTGAGCACGGTCGTCGTCCGGCTCGACGGGGACGAGGAGGTCCGGTACGCGGCGGACATCGTGGTCGTCTCCTGCGGGGCGGTCAACTCGGCGGCGCTGCTGCTGGCCTCCGCGAACGACCGCCACCCGCGGGGCCTGGCCAACAGCTCGGACGTGGTCGGCCGCTTCTACATGCGCCACAACAACCTGGCCCTGATGGCCGTGTCGAAGGAGCCGAACGACACGCAGTTCCAGAAGACCCTCGCCCTGCACGACTGGTACCTCGGCTCCGACGACTGGGACTACCCCCTCGGCGGGATCCAGATGCTCGGCAAGTCGGACGCCGAGCAGATCCACGGCGAGGCCCCGCGCTGGGCCGGGGCGGTGACCCCGAACATGCCGTTCGAGGTCATGGCCCACCACGCCGTCGACTTCTGGCTGTGCGGCGAGGACCTGCCGCTGCCCGACAACCGGGTCACCCTGGACGGCGAGGGGCGCATCCACCTCGCGCTCGACGAGGACAACAACACCGCCGGGCTGGACCGTCTGCGGCACGAGCTCCAGCACCGCCTCGGGCGCCTGGGCATGCACGAGCACCACCTGCTGGACCACAGCATCTACCTGCACAAGGGCATGCCGATCGGGGCCACCGCGCACCAGGCCGGGACCGTCCGCTTCGGCACCGACCCGGCCTCCTCGGCCCTGGACCTCGACTGCAAGGCGCACGACCTGGACAACCTGTACGTGGTCGACACGAGCTTCTTCCCGAGCATCGGCGCGGTCAACCCGTCCCTGACGGCCATCGCGAACGCCCTGCGCGTGGGCGACCACCTCCTCGAACGCATGGGCTGACCCACCGCAGGACACCGCCGACCGGGCGAAGAACCTCAGCCGGGTGGTGCAACACGCATCGCCGCGCGCCCCCGCGCCCCGCCCCCGGTGATTGGGTGACCCGGAACCCGCCCGGCTGTCCCCGCCCGGACCGCGCGGGCCGCGCTGCGGAGGAGGCAGTCTGTCGTGAGTTCCACCGAGGCCGTACCCGGGGGCGTGATCCCCGCGCACCTGCTGAGGGGCCAGAAGGTGCTGGTGACCGGCGCCAACTCCGGGATCGGCAAGGCCACGGCCATCGGCATGGGCCGGGCCGGGGCGGACGTGGTCGTGAACTACGTGGCCGGCCGTGACGAGGCCGAGAAGGTCGTCGAGGAGATCACGTCCTTCGGGGTGCGCGCGGCGGCGTACGAGGCCGACGTGTCGGACGAGGACCAGGTCGTCGCCATGACGCACCGCATGGTCGAGGAGTTCGGGACGATCGACGTCCTCGTCGCCAACGCCGGGCTCCAGCGGGACTCCGCCTTCACCGAGATGACCCTCGCCCAGTGGCAGAAGGTCATCGACGTCAACCTGACCGGGCAGTTCCTGTGCGCCCGCGAGGCGACGAAGGAGTTCCTGCGGCGCGGGGTCGTCCCGGAGGTGTCCCGCTCCGCCGGCAAGATCATCTGCATGAGCTCGGTGCACCAGATCATCCCCTGGGCCGGCCACGTCAACTACGCCTCCTCCAAGGGCGGCGTGCAGATGATGATGGAGACCCTCGCCCAGGAACTGGCGCCGCAGAAGATCCGCGTCAACGCGATCGCGCCCGGCGCCATCAGGACACCCATCAACCGCAGCGCCTGGGACACCCCGCAGGCGGAGCAGGACCTGCTGAAGCTGATCCCGTACCGCCGCGTCGGCGACCCGGAGGACATCGCGAACGCGGCCGTCGGCCTCGCCTCCGACCTCATGGACTACGTCGTGGGAGCCACCCTGTACGTGGACGGGGGGATGACCCTCTTCCCCGGCTTCGCCACCGGCGGCTGACTCCAACCGCCTCGGCCCCCGGGGGGAGACACACCACCCATGCACACCACGGTCCACCTGCTGGCGCAAGCGCCGCCCCAGATGCTGCCGGCCAGATCGCTCATGGCCTTCACGCTCGCCTCGCACATCATCCTGGTGCCCATGGGCGTGGCGCTGCCGCTGATCACCCTGATCATGCACGGCTACGGGCTGCGCCGCGGCGATGCGACCGCGCTGCTGCTGGCGCGGCGCTGGTCGGCGGTGATGGCGGTGCAGTTCGCGATCGGCGTCGTCACCGGCACCGTCCTGTCCTTCGAGTTCGGCCTGCTGTGGCCGGGTCTGATGGGCCGGTGGGGCGACGTCTTCGGGCTCGGCTTCGGCGTCGAGGCCTGGGCCTTCTTCCTGGAGGCCGTCCTCATCGCCGTCTACCTCTACGGCTGGCGCAGACTGCCCGCCCGTACGCACTTCCTGCTCGGGCTGCCCCTGCCGGCCACCGCCCTGCTCGGGGCCTTCGGCATCCTGGCGGCCAACTCCTGGATGAACACACCGCGGGGCTTCACCCTCGACTCCGGGGGCAACCCCGTCGACGTGGACGTCCGCAAGGCGATCTTCACGCCGATGTTCGGGCCGGAGTACTGGCACTTCGTCGTGGCGATGCTGCTCACCGCCGGGTACGTGGTGGCCGGCGTCTACGCCGTCGGCTGGCTCCGCGGCCGCCGCGACCGCTACCACCGCCTCGGCTTCACCGTGCCGTTCACGGTCGCGGCGGTCTGCACGCCGATCCAGTTCATGCTGGGCGACGCCATCGCCCGCGCCGTGTTCCGCAAGCAGCCGGTGAAGTTCGCCGCGTTGGAGATCGTCTGGGACACCAGCACCCACGTGCCGGAGTACCTCTTCGGCCGCCTCCACCCCGACGGGACGATCTCCGGCGGCATCAAGGTCCCCCAACTCGACTCCATCCTCGCCGGGTTCAGCCCCGACACGAAGGTGACGGGACTGACGTCCGTACCGGCGGACCAGCGGCCGACCGCCGCCCAGGCGACCATCGCCCACTGGGCGTTCGACCTCATGGTGGTCATCGGCTCCGTACTCGTGCTGCTCGCCCTCTGGTACGGGCTCGTCTGGCTGCGCCACCGCCGGCTGCCCGCCTCGCCCTGGTTCTACCGCGGTGCCGCGTGCGCCGGGGTGGCCAGCGTCGTCGCCGTCGAATGCGGCTGGATCGCCACCGAGGTGGGCCGGCAGCCGTGGATCGTCTACCAGAACATGAAGGTCGCCGAAGCGGTGACGGCGACCCGCTCCGGCGCCCTGTGGACCATGTTCGCGCTGGTGGTCGTGGTGTACGTGTTGATCTTCGGCTCCTTCCTGGCCGTGCTCCTGAAGATGCGCACCCGATGGCGGCTGGACGACGAACGGCGCAGTGAGGAAGGAACGATGGAGCATCCGGAGACGGACACCCCCTACGGCCCCCGCTCCGCGGTTCCCGCCGGCGGCTCCCCCGGGCCCGGCCGCAGTGACGGCCCGGCACCGACCGGGGAAGGCGGGCCATGACCGCCGACGTGGTGGCGGTGGTCCTGCTGCTCGCGATCGCCGCGTACGCCTGCGCCGGCGGTACGGACTACGGGGCGGGGTTCTGGGACCTGACCGCGGGCGGGGCGGAGCGGGGCAAGCGCCCCCGCTGGCTGATCGACCACGCCATGGCGCCGGTGTGGGAGGTCAACAACGTCTGGCTCATCTTCGTCCTGGTCATCATGTGGACCGGGTTCCCGGTGTTCTTCCAGACGGTGTTCCTCTCGATGTGGCTGCCGCTGGCCCTCGCGGCCGTCGGCATCGTGCTGCGCGGCGCCGGCTTCGCCCTGCGCAAGCCCACCCGCAGGATCGCCGGACGGCGCATCTACGGGGCCGTGTTCGCGATCTCCTCGCTGCTCACCCCGTTCTTCCTGGGCGCCGCGGCGGGCGGGATCGCCTCCGGCCGGGTGGCGCCCGGCACCGAGCCGTCGGCGCACGCCTGGGCCAACCCCACCTCGGTGCTGTTCGGCCTGCTCGCGGTCGTGGCCACGGCCCTGCTGGGGGCCGTGTTCCTGGCCGCGGACGGGGTGCGGTTCGACGCCCCGGACCTGCACGCCTACTTCCGCCGGCGGGCGGTCGCCGCGCTCGCCGCCATGGCGGTGCTCGCGGTGGTCACGCTGTTCGTCACCCACGGCGACGCCCCGCACGTGTGGCACGGACTCACCCACGGCGCCGGCCTGTTCTTCGTCATCGTGTCGGTGGTGGCATCGCTGGTGACGGCGTGGCTGCTGCTGCGCACCCCGGGCGCGTGGTCGCGGGTCTCGGCGGTGGGCGTCGTCGCGGCGGCGGTCATCGCCTGGGGCATGGCGCAGCGCCCGTACCTGATCCCGGGCTCGCTGACGGTGGCCGAGGGGGCGGGGGCGCCCGCGACCCTGCACTGGCTGGTCATCGTGACCCTCGTGGCCGTGGTGCTGGTCTTCCCGGCGGTGGTGCTGCTGTACCGGCTCGACACGCACGGCGAGCTGGAGCCACTCACCGACGCCGACCTGCGGCGGGGCGGCGGCCCGGAGAGCAGCGGCTGACCGCCGGAGGGCCGGGCCGGTGCACGCACGACGGACGAGGGGGACGGGAGGGCCGTGAGCGAACAGGAGATCCTGCTCGGCACCGCCCTGACCGTCGTGCTCGCCGTGGGCTCCCAGATCCTGGCGAGCCGGCTGCGCGTCCCCTCGCTGATCGTGCTGCTGCCGGTCGGCTTCACCGCCGGGGCCCTGACCGACGTCATCCATCCCGACCAGCTCGCCCCCGACTTCGACCCGCTGGTGTCCCTGGCCGTCGCGGTCATCCTGTACGACGCCGGGCTCGGGCTGCACCGGCACCAACTGGGCGGCGAGCCGCGGACCGTGGTGAGCCGGCTGATCCTGCCGGGGGTCCTGATCACCTGGGCGGCCTGCCTGGGGCTGGTCGTGGTCCTGTTCGACGTTCCGCTCGCGGTGGCGGTGATGCTCGGCGTGATCCTCGTCGTGTCCGGGCCGACCGTCGTCGGCCCGCTGCTCGACCACGTCCGGCCGACCGACCGGGTACGGAGGATCCTGGTCTGGGAAGGCTCCCTGATCGACCCGATCGGCGGCATCCTCGGTGCCGTCGCCTTCCACGTCATCGTCCGCTCCCAGGCCGGCCAGGGATTCCGGTTCGGCATGCTCTTCGGGAGCTTCGCCGTCGGGCTGGCCGGCGGCGCGGTCGGGGTCGCACTGCTGTGGCTGACCCTGCAGCGGCTGCGGCTCGGCGGGGCGCTGGGGACGCTCGCACAGCTGGCGGCGGTCGTCGCGGCGTCCGCGGGCTGCGACATGCTCCTCGACGACACCGGGCTCATCGCCGCCATCGTGATGGGCATGGCGGCCGCGAACCTGCCCGGGTTCGACATGCCGGCCCGGCGCCCGTTCTTCGAGACCGTCGTCCAGCTGGTCATCGGCCTGCTGTTCATCTCCATCTCGGCCACGGTCGCGCCGAAGGCCGTGACGCCGGTGCTGCTGCCCTCGCTGGTCCTCGTCGCCGGGCTCGTCCTCGTGGTGCGCCCGCTGGTGGCGTTCCTGGCGACGGTCCGTACGCGGCTCGGTTCCGGGGAGCGGGCGTTCATCGGCTGGATGGCGCCGCGCGGCATCGTCGCCGCGTCCACCGCCACGACCTTCTCGGCCACCCTCGTCGACGACGGGCTGTCCGGCGCGGACGAGATCCTGCCCATCACCTTCCTGGTGATCGTCGGAACCGTCCTGGTGTACGCGCTCACGGCCCGGCCCGTGGCCGCCGCGCTGGGCGTCGTCCGCCCCTCCCGGACCCGCCCGCTGCTGGTCGGCGGCGCGCCCTGGGTGGTCGACCTGGCGCGGGCGCTGCGCACGGCCGGCCTGGACGTGCTGATGTGGGCGGGGCTCGCGCCGGAGCGGCAGCGCATCGAGGGAGCGGGCATCGAACTGGCCCCGGGCGAGCTCCTGGCCACCGCGGCGGACCCGGGGGCCCGCCTGGAGGGGGTGACGGCGGTGTTCCTCTGCACGGACGACGACGACTTCAACGCCCTCGCCTCGGTCGTCGTCCAGGACAGCGTCGAGGGACCGGTCTACCGGGTCGGCCCGCCGCCCGACAGCGGCGCGGTCGTGGCACCGTACACCGGCGGCTCCGTCCTCTTCGGCCCGGCCGTGGTCCGCAGCGTGCTCGCGGAGCACCATGCGCGCGGGGCCCGCTTCCTGGTGCAGCCGGCCTCCGCACCCCGTCCGGCCGGCTGCGAGACCCTGTTCGTGGTGCGGCGGGACGGGCTGCTGGAGCCGGTCACCGGGGACCGTCCGGCCGCCCCGGCCGAGGGGGACGTGCTGGTGCTCCTCGGGCCCGTGCCGGTCTCCCCGGGAGGACCGGCCGGAGCCGGCGGCGAGCTCCGCTGACCTGCCGTCACTGCCCCTGCCCCGGGGCCCGGTTCAGGGCCGCGTCGAGGGTGATCGCGGCGTCGATGAGGGCCAGGTGGGTGAACGCCTGGGGAAAGTTGCCCAGTTGGCGTCCGGTGAGGTCGATCTCCTCCGAGTACAGGCCCAGGTGGTTGGCGTATCCCAGCATCTTCTCCAGGACGAGCCGGGCCTGGTCGATCCGCCCGGCGCGCGCGAGGGCGTCGACGTACATGAAGGTGCACAGCGAGAAGGTGCCCTCGGAACCGCGCAGCCCGTCGGGCGACGCCTCGGGGTTGTAGCGGTACACCAGGCTGTCGGTGACCAGTTCGTTCTCCATCGCGTCCAGGGTGGAGGTCCACATCGGGTCCTCCGGGGTGATGAAGCCGACCGTCGGCATGCGCAGCAGCGACGAGTCGAGCACGTCGCTGCCGTAGTGCTGGACGAAGGCCCCGCGCTCCTCGTTCCACCCGTGCGCCATGACCTGCTCGTAGACCGCGTCCCGCGTGCTGCTCCAGCGCTGTGCCGCGGACGGGCGGCCGGTGGCCTGCGCGAGCCGCAGCGCGCGGTCGAACGCCACCCAGGACATCACCCGTCCGTAGGTGAAGTGCTGGCGGCCGCCTCGGGTCTCCCACAGGCCCTCGCCGGCCTGGTCCCAGTGGTCCGCCAGCCAGTCCAGGACGTGCAGCAGTCCGGTCCAGCCCCGGTGGCCGAGGTGGATGCCGTGGCCGTGGGCGAAGGAGATGCTGTCCATCGCCTCGCCGTAGATGTCCATCTGGATCTGGGTGGCGGCGCCGTTCCCGATGCGCACGGGGGCGGAGCGCTCGTAGCCCTCCCAGTGCTCCAGGCTCTCCTCCTTCAGGTCGGAGGAGCCGTCGACCGCGTACATGATGTTCAGCGGCCCGGAGTCCCCTTCGCCGCCGGCCCGTTCCTTGATCCGGTCGTCGAGCCAGCCGATGAACGCCTTGGCCTCCTCCGTGAACCCCATGCCCAGCAGGGCGTACACGGAGAAGGAGGCGTCCCGGATCCACGTGAACCGGTAGTCCCAGTTGCGTTCGCCGCCCAGTTGCTCGGGCAGGCCCGCGGTGGGGGCGGCCACGACCGCGCCGCTGGGGGCGTAGGTCATGAGCTTGAGGGTCACGGCGGAGCGCTCCACGGCCTCCCGCCAGCGCCCGGTGTAGCGCGAGGCGGCCAGCCAGGACCGCCAGAAGCGGATGGTGTCGTGGAACAGCCGCTCGTACTCGTCGAGGCGGATCTGCCGGGGCGGTCCGTCGGCGGCGGATTCCAGGACCAGTCCGCGCTGCTGGCCCGCCTGCAGGCTCAGCGTGAGGTGCAGGTCGTGGTCGCCGGTGAGGGAGTGCACGAGCCGCTCGTCGTCCGGTTCGCGCAGCGTGTGCACCGTCAGGGACAGGTCCTCCGAGGCGAACACGGCCCCGTTCTCGGTGACGTGCAGTTCGTGCGGCTTGCGGCCGTAGTCGAAGCGGGGCGCGATGTCGACCTCGAAGGTCATGCTGCCGCGCACGCAGCGGACCATGCGGACCAGTCGGTGGCGGTCGGTGACCGTGGTCCCGGTCAGCGGCATGAAGTCGACGACCTCGCCGGCGCCGGCCTCGGTCATGAAGCGGGTCACCAGGACCGCCGTGTCGGGCAGGTACAACTGCTTGGTCGCGTACGTGGTGTGGAGCGGCCGGACCGTGCAGTGCCCGCCGCCGCCCTTGTCGAGCAGTGCCCCGAAGACGCTGGGCGAGTCGAAGCGGGGACAGCAGAACCAGTCGACCGATCCGTCGGCGGTCACCAGGGCCGCGGTTTGCAGGTCGCCTATCAGGCCGTGGTCCTCGATCAGCGGGTACTCGTCCATCAGGGCGTCCCTTCCGGCATGCGCCGTCACCCGGATCCGCTCCTGCGACCAGCCTAAGCCGGGGGCGGCCGGGGTGCCCGGCGGGGCGCTGCGGCGGGTCCGCCCATCGGGTTGTGTGCGCGGGGGTTTCCGGGCGAAGGCACGTGTCCCCCTTGCGCCGTTGCCCGGCTGCTCCCAGTCTCGACCCGTGCACGAGAGCCCGTCCGGACACCGGACGACACTGCGCCACCACGACCACGTCGCGGAGGTGGTGGAACTCGGGGCGGCGCTGCGGTCGTACGCCGTGGCGGGCCGCCCCCTGCTCGACGGCTTCGGCGCCGACGAGCCGATCACGGCCGGGCGCGGCCAGATCCTCGTGCCGTGGCCCAACCGGATCGGCGGCGGCCGCTACCGGTGGCGCGGGAAGGACCTGCAACTGCCCCTGAGCGAGCCGGAGCACGGGAACGCGATCCACGGGCTGTTGCGCTGGACCTCGTGGCGGGCGACCGGGTCGGACGGGCGGCGGGCCGCGTTCGAGGCCGACGTGTGGCCGCAGCCGGGCTACCCGTTCCACCTCCGGGTCCGGGCGGAGTACGCCCTGGGGGACGCCGGTCTGGAGGTGGCGGTGACCGCCTGGAACCGGGGCCGGGAGGTCGCCCCGTACGGCATCGGCCAGCACCCGTACCTGACGGTCGGCACGGCGACGGTGGACGAGGTACTGCTGACCGTCCCGGCGGGGACCCGGCTGCGCACCGACGGGGCGGGCCTTCCGGTGGCGCAGGAGCCGGTGTCCGGCACGCCCTACGACTTCCGTACGGCGCGGCCCATCGGCGGGATGGTGCTGGACACGCCGTTCGGGTCGCTCCGACGGGACGGGCAGGGGCGGGCGGTGGTCCGGCTCGCCCACCCGTCCGGGGAGTACGGCACGGACCTGTGGCTCGGTGAGGGCACGGAGTACCTGCAGGTGTACACCGGCGACACGCTGCCGCAGGGGCAGCGGCGGCGCGCGGTCGCCGTCGAGCCGATGTCGTGCCCGCCCGACGCGTTCACCAGCGGGACCTCGGTGGTGGCCCTGGAACCGGGTGGCCACCACACGATGCGCTGGGGCATCACCCCGTGGGGCGGATGATGCCGTAGGACCCCGCGCGGGCCCGGTCCGGGACCGGGACCGGGACCGGGACCGGGACCGGGCCCGCGGTCGGCGCCGGTACCGGATGCAGGGCCCGGGCGTCTCAGCGCCGGGGAGTGGGGACGGCGCGCAGGATCGTGTGGACGACGGCGTCGATGCCGTCCTGGGCGGGTTCGTCGGCGACGTGGGTGAGCAGGCGGGCCAGGGCGCGCACCAGCGGCGGCGAGGCCATGACGCGCGGGTGGAGCAGCGGCCGGTAGCCGTAGCGGGCGAGGACGAGGTCCCCGGCGAGGGTGCCGAGGCGGTAGTAGCGGCCCCAGCGGCGGCGGATCTCGGCCGGGTACTGCTGGAGCGCGTGTTCCCGGCGCGCCCCGGTCGGCCGCGCCAGCGCCAGGGCGATGGTCTCCGCGGCCACCTCCCCCGCCTCCAGCGCCTGGGCGATGCCCTCGCCGCTCCAGGGGCTGACCATCCCGGCGCTGTCGCCGACCAGCAGCAGGCCTCGCCGGTACTGCGGGCGCCGGTTGAGGCCCATGGGCAGGGGGGCGCTGCGCAACGGCGAGTCGGCGCTGTCCTCGTGCACCCCCCAGTGGGCGGGCAGCCGCGGCAGCCAGTGCTCCAGGACGGCCCGGAGGTCCACGGGCCGGCGCCCCCGGCGCGGTAGGGCGCCGAGACCGACGTTGATGCGCCCGTCGCCGAGCGGGAACACCCAGCCGTAGCCGGGCAGGTCCAGTCCGGTGCCCGGGCAGCGCAGGTCGGCCCAGAGTTCCAGGTACGGGTCGTGGGTGCGGGCCTCGCTGTGGTAGTAGCGGCGGGCGGCCTTCGCGACGGGCAGGGCCGTGTCCCGTTCCAGTCCGAGGGCGAGTGCGGTGCGGGCGGAGGCGCCGTCGGCGGCGACGACGAGCGGGGCCCGGTAGTGCACGGGTTCGCCGCCCGGTCCGTGGGAGGCGGTGACGCCGATGATGCTGCCCGCCCGGTCGCACAGGGGGGCCGTCACCTTCACGCGGGTCCGCAGGCGGGCTCCGGCGGCGCGGGCGTGGGCGGCGAGGAGTTCGTCGAAGTCGTAGCGGCTGCGGGTGAGCCCGAAGTCGGGGTGGCTGCCCAGGCGCGGCCAGTCCAGCTCCACCTGGCGGCCCTCGCACACCCAGCGCATCCCCTTGTTGCGCATCCAGCCCGGGGCCCCGATGTCGACGCCCATCCGTACCAACTGGCGTACGGCCCGGGGGGTCAGGCCGTCACCGCACACCTTCTCGCGGGGGAAGCCGCCCTTCTCCAGCAGCAGTACGTCCACGCCGGCTCGGGCCAGGTGCGCGGCGGCGGCGGATCCGGCCGGGCCGGCCCCGACGACGATGACCTGTGCTTCTTCGTCACCCGCCCCGTCCGGTCGCGGGGAGGTGCCGTCGGGGGTGGGGCCGCCGCTTGTGTCGTCGCGTTCGCTGGTCACCGCACCACTATGCCGGTCCGGGCCCGGCGATCCGGTCCGGCAGGGCCGAAGACGTCGGCGGCCGGGGGCCGCGGGCACGGTACGGGGCCGGTCGGCGCGGCGGTCAAGGGCCTGACCTGCACCGGAAGGGCCTTCAACGGCTGTAAACGATCGCACGGTTGTGCCCAAAATGCGACTGTCTGTGGCCGGTCCTGATCGGATAGCAATGGGGCGGCACCCTGAGCACCGCCCGTCGACGGTCGACGGAGCCTCCAGTGCGCCCGAAAGGAAGACCCGTGATCCGCACCCGTTTCGCCGCCCTCGCCACCATGGCGTTCACCGCCCTCGCGATCGCCGCGACCCCCGCCAGCGCGGCGCCGGGCGCCACCCAGAACATGTGCGCCAACGCGCTCACGCCGAGCGGCTGGGTGGACGTCCAGTGGTGGAACAGCGCCGGCTGCGGCTCCGGCTTCAGCCCCAACATGAAGCAGATCATGGACCTGAACGGGTACCCGGTCGGCACCCAGGTCAACGCCTGCGCCTCGACCTGGCCGCCCTCCGGCTGGACCATCGTCAGCAGCTACTACTCGGCCGGCTGCCGCTACTCGGCGGTGCCCAGCTTCAACGCCAACACGTGGACCCTGAAGCGCACCTCCTGACCCGCGGGCCCGTTCAGCGCAGCGATTCCCGCGGGGGCCGCTCGCGCAGGGCACCGTAGGCGACGAAGTAGGCGGGGACCCGGTTCAGCCAGCGCGACTCGGTGACCAGCTCCGTCAGCCGCTTCACGCGCTGCGGATCGCCGAACGCGGGGCGGCCGGCCAGCAGCGGCTCGATGACCTGGGCATGGGCGAGCCGCTGCATGCCCTGCGTGGCCACGGTGGTGGGCCAGCGGCGGTGCTGGACCCGGCGCACGTCCCGGAGGCCCACGGTGCCCTCGCGCAGCGGTCCCACGAGGTAGCGGGCCGCGGCCACCGCGTCCTGCACGGCGAGGTTGATGCCGATGCCGAAGACCGGGGACATCGCGTGGGCGGCGTCCCCGATGCACAGCAGCCCGGGCCGGTGCCAGCGGCGCAGCCGGTCGAGGCGCACGTCGAGCAGCTTCACGTCCTCCCAGGAGGTGAGGCTGTCGACCCGGTCCGCGAGCCAGGGGACGGCCCCCGCGAACCGGGCCCGGAAGGACTCCAGGCCTTCGGCGCGCAGCGCGGCGTCGGCGCCCTTCGGGATGAGGCCCGCGCACTGCCAGTACTCGCCGCGGTCGATGAGTGCGGTGAAGAACCTGTTCCCCGCGCCCCCCACGAGCCCGGTGGGGTCGTCCTCACGGCGCGGCAGCCGGAACCACCAGGCGTCCATGGGGCAGGGAAAGCCTTCCAGGCCGAGTTCGGGCAGGGTCCTGGCCAGCGATCCGCGGCCATCGCAGGCGACGGTGAGGGTGGCCCTGAGTTCGCCGGTGCCGCCGTCCGCGGTGCGGTAGCGCACGCCGTTCACCCGTCCGCGCTCGACGAGGAAGGACGTCGCCCCGGTGTTCATGCGCAGCCGGAACGACGGTTCGCGGCGGGCCTCGTCGGCGAGGAGGTCGAGCAGGTCCCACTGGGGCACCATCGCGATGTAGTTGTACTTGCCGTGCAGCGCCCCGAGGTTCCCGACGGTGACGAGGGCCCCGTCCGGCCCGATGGGCAGGCGTACCGAGCTGACGCGGCGCTGCGGGAGACGGGCGAACCGTTCGGCGAGGCCGATGTCGTCCAGCAGTGCGAGCGACGAGGGGTGGACGGTGTCGCCGCGGAAGTCCCGCAGGAAGTCGCCGTGCTTCTCCAGCACCGTCACCTCGACGCCGGCCCGGGCCAGCAGCAGGGCCAGCACCATGCCGGCGGGCCCGCCTCCCACCACGCAGCAGGTCGTTCGCTCCACGGCAACCACTCCCTTCGCGGGCGACGGGTGCGCCCGAGGAGGACGTATACCGCACGGGGCGCGGCGGCGAGGGCAACTCCCTCCGGCGTGGCTCGGCTCGATCCCCCGGGGCCGTCGTGCGACCGGTCAGCCGTGGAGTTCCCGGGCCCGGCGGCCGATGCTGCGGACGGCCCACACGAGCACGGCGGCGGAGCGCACCGCCAGCCACAGCGTGTCCCCGGCGTCCGGGCCGGCTGACGGGTCGCACGCCGCGTGCCACAGGTACGGCGCGGCCACGAACCCGGCGGCGAGCGCGGGCGCCAGCCGCCACAGGACGAACGGCACGGCCGCGAACCAGTCGAGCGACAGCGCCAGCAGCTCGTACCGCGGCGCGCCCCGGTAGGCGCCCACGAGGGCGGTGGCGACCAGGGCGGGTCCCGCGACCAGCAGCGCCGTGGCGTACGCGGCGAGGGGACCGGCGGCCGTTCCGGGCAGCAGGGCCGGCGCCCAGCCCACGCCGCCGACGGCCCACAGGAACGCGGCCGGTACGCCCAGATGGGCGACGGCCAGGACGGTGGGCGACTGCGGCAGCAGCAGGGCACGGCCCGGCCGGTCGGTGTCCTGGTAGGCGGGTTCCGCCAGCGCGACCGCCGCCAGCTGGAGCGGCAGGACGAGGAGCAGCCCCACGAGCGCCGCCTCCAGGGGGCCGGCAGGGCTGCCGTGCGCCGGACCGGCGAGCCAGCCGGCGACCGCGCGGAACTGGGCGTACCCGGCCGCCAGCGCCGCGCCGGCCAGGAGCAGCCGGCCCGGATGGCGCAGCAGGACGACGGCGTCCCGCCAGAGCGGGACCGCCCACGGGGCGCGGGGCAGGGGGAGACGGAGGCGGGAGCGGAGGCGGGGGCCGGCCGCCGGCCGGCGGCGCCCGTCCGTCGACCGGAGGACGAGGGTCAGTGCGCGCAGGTCCAGCAGTGTCGCGCCCCGGGTGACCTGACTGCTGGTGCGGGCGCGGGCGATGAGTGCGTCCGTGGGGATGTCCACGACGGCCCGGAACGCGGCGCGCAGGACGCCGGCCGTGCAGAGCACCAGGCAGACCAGCTGCGCCGCCCAGGCGACCGGCGGGCCGTGTGCGGCGGCCGTGGCGGTGGCCGCGCCGGCCCAGCCCCAGGGGCCGGACCAGGCCGCGAACTCGGTCACGGCGGGCACCGCCGCCCCGCAGGCGAGTACGGTCGCCCCGGCCGCCGCCAGACAGCCGCCGAACAGCCGGGCCGGGCCCGCCAGGACCGGCCGGGCCTCGACGAGGGCGCCCAGGCCCACGGCGAGGCAGGCCAGCGCCAGGTGGGCGGCGACGGCCACGGGGGCGGCTGCGGGCTGCGGCTCGCCCTGCACGGCGAGGGCGAGCGCGGCAGCGAGGGCGCCGACGGGCAGCGCGGTGCCACAGGCGACGGCCAGGGCCTGCCGCAGCCGGGGGCGCAGCAGCCGGCCCCGGTCCCCGGGCAGGGGCAGGAGCCAGGTGATCTCGGCCGGGCCCAGCAGGACCGGGCCCAGCCGTACGCAGAGGGCGAGTTGGCCGGCGAACAGCAGCAGGGCGGTGCCGACGACCACGGCGCGGGCGGCCGGGCCGCCGGACCAGCCGAGCCCTAGGCCGATGCCCGGCGCCGCCCGGACCAGGCCGGCGATCACCACGAGCGCGGAGACGGCCGCACAGACCCGGGTCCACACGTCGTCGAAGCGGGGCCGGCCGGCCCCGCGTCCGCGGCGGGCCCGGTGGGCGGCTGCGACGGCCTGAGCCGCCGCGGCCTCGGTCGCGACCGGGGCCGCGACCGGGGCCGGGGCCGGAGCCGTGTCGTCCCGCTCCGCGCCCGCGCTGGCAGTGCTCTGCGTGGTCACCGCCACGGCGAGCCCGCCGCCGGGCCGGTGACCTCGGCAGGGGTTCCCGAGGCGGCCTGCCGTCCCCGGTCCAGGAGCAGCACGCGGTCGGCGACCGCCTCGACGGTGGCGCGGTCGTGCGAGGCCAACAGCACCGCCGTACCGCCAGCCTTCGCCGCGCACAGCGCATCGGCCAGCCTGCGCCGGGCGGTGACGTCGAGGCGCTGCTCGGGCTCGTCCAGGACGATCAGGCGGGCCGGACGGACCAGTACCGAGGCGAGCAGCAGCAGTTGGCCCTGCCCTGCCGACAGCGCGTCGGGGAAGGCGTCGCGGCGGTGTTCCAGGCCGAGGTCGGACAGGACGCGTTCGGCGGCCGCGTCCGCCCCGGAGCCCAGGCCGTGTGCGGTGGCGACCATGCGTACGTGCTCGGCGACAGTGAGGTCGGGGAAGCACGTGGCGCCGTCGAGGAGCAGCCCGACGTCCCGGCGGAAGGCGGTGTCGGCCTCGCGCGGCGCGGTCCCGGCGAAGCGGACCTCGCCCCGGTCGGGCTGCTGGCGGCCCACGCAGACGCGCAACAGGGTGGACTTGCCGGACCCGTTGGCGCCGGCGAGCGCCAGGCAGCCGCCGGGCTCCAGCGCCAGGCCGACGCCGTCGAGCACGGGCTCGTCGTCGTACGCGACGTGGACGTCCTGCGCGTACAGCAGGGCGGCGTTGCGGGAGGTGGTTCCCATGGGCGCGGCCGTCCTACTCGCCCGGCCCGAGGGACTGCTGGGCCAACCGGTAGGCGGGCAGCATCGCGTCGTGCTCGCCGCTGTCGAACCCGCCCAGGTGGACGACGACGGCCGCACCGCCCGGGGTGACGACGGCGAAGGCCCTCTCCTTCTTGGCCTCGTCGAGGGGAGCCGTCTCGTAGGCGGCCTCGACCGCCGGCAGCGCGGCGCCGCCCGTACCGGCCCGCAGTTCGGTGTAGGCGGGCGCGCCCTTGGTCTTCTCGCCGGCCATGAACGCCTCCAGCACCGTGCGGGCGTCGCCGGGCGCGGCGGGTGCGTCGGCGACCCAGACGCGCAGGAAGCCGAGGTTCCCGGCGGGCTTGGCGTCGATCTCGCAGGCCAGGGTCGTCCCGCCCTGCTTGAACAGCGAAGCGAACTGGTCGTCCTCGGCGTGCGTGACGGCCTTCGGCTTCCAGTCCTTGGCGAGGTCGAACGTGACGGGCAGCCGGCACGGGGTCCCTGCGCCGCCGACGGATCCGGCGGCCTTGACGCCGGTGCCGCCACCCGGGCTCGCGGCGGGGCTCGGCGGGGCGGCGGTGGCGGCGCCCTTCGCGGGCGGCGCTTCCCCTCCGTCCGAGGTCCCGCCCGTCGTCGACGTCCCGCAGGCCGTCGCCCCCACCACCAGGATCCCCGCCCCGACGACCCCCATGGCCGCCCGCACCAACCCGCGCCGCATCGCCCCGTACTCCCCCGCCCGAAAACCCGTGAACAACAAAAAGAGCCGTCAACGTAACAGGCGACGCGCCCGGACCTGCATCTTTCCCGCCACGGCCGCTCGGGCGGCACTCGACAACCCCCGCAGATTTTCTGCAAGTTGCTGCAAGAACTTGCAGAGATCGATAGGCTGCGCCCGTTCCCGATCCACCCCTCCTCTCCTCCCACGAAGGGACCATTTCCCGTGCAGAGACCGCACAGCAGTCGCGTAGGCGTCACCGCGGCGGCACTGGCCGCCGCGCTCCTGTCCTGGGCCGCCGCGCCGTCCGCCACCGCGGCGGACGCGGACACCCGGTCGAGTGCACCGATCCGGTTCCAGGTCACGGCCACCACCCAGTGGGGCGACCAGGTCTTCGCGGTCGGCAGCGTTCCGGCGCTGGGCTCGTGGGATCCGGCACGCGCCGTACCGCTCGACGCCCACGGCTACCCGCAGTGGGACGCCGAGGCCGTCGCGCCGACCGACGCGCCCGTCGAGTACAAGTACCTGGTGAAGAAGGCCGACGGGACGGTCACCTGGGAGGACGGCGCGAACCGCTTCATGCAGCCCCGGGCCGGAGGCGCCCCCGTCACCACTCGGGACACCTTCCGCGTCACCGCCGGCATACCGGCCTCCGGGATCGCGCCCACGTGCATCACCTGGTCCGAGACCTGGCGCTACACCCCCGTCTTCAACGGCTGCGGCAGCACCTACGGCCTCCAGGTGATCTACCGGGACGGCAGCATCTCGACCTGCCGCCAGGTGGCTGCCGCCGCGACCGCCACGTTCGCCGGCTACGGCCCGTACGAGAACCGTCCCGTGGCCGTCAACCACTGCTGAGACGCCCTACCTGCACGCAGTGCAGCAGCCGGGCGCGAGTTCCCGAATCGCGGACCCCGGGCCCGCCGAGAACACGGCCGTACGCGGCCCGGGCGGGCCCGGGTGCCGCACCGGCCGCGGTTCGCGACCGCGACCGCCGGGCACGGCCGAGGTGCGACGTGCGGGCGTCCGCCGGGTCCAGACGTACGCGCGCGGCGTCGCCCTCACCCCGCCGACGCCCGCGGGGCGGACGACCGGAACCGGCACCACGCTCACCTTCCTGCCCGACGCCGACGTCTTCGCGACGACGGAGTGCTCGTTCGCCGTACTGGCGGAGCGCTTCAGGGAACTGGCCTTCCTGAACCGGGGCCTTGACCTCACACTGACCGACGAGCGCCCTCCGGGAGGACCGGACTCGGCCCGGTTCCGCTTCCCCGGCGGGGCGCGGGACTTCGCCGCCTTCCTCGCCGCGGACGCGAATGCACCGGTGCACCGGTGCACCCGGAGGTCATCGGCTTCGCACAGGAGAGCCGCGCATGGCGGGACGACGGAGGTCGCCCTCCGCTTGCACGGCTCCCGCGATGTCCCGCTTTCGTCGGCGCCACCCACAGGGCACTGGGCGACGCGGTCGTGCGCGCCTGCGTCGCAGAGGCCGTGCGGGAACACCTCGACACGTGGCTGGAGGGCCACCCGGAGCAGGCCGGGGCCGTCATCGACCACGTCCTGCGGCACCGGAGGTGAACACCCGGCGGCCGGTCCTGCGGGACATTTCACGGAAAGCGGCCTCCCCTGCCGTGTGCGGAATTCCGGCGCCCGGGCGTTCCCGGTGAAACACCGACGCGTTTTCCGGTAGGCATGGAATTCGGAATTCGGCGCCCGCGACGTCGAGCAGCCCCCGGGACGGTGTCCCGGGGGCTGGGGGGTGAGGGCGGGGCGGCCGGGGGCCGGGTGCCTCACTTGCCGAGCTTCGCCTTCAGCTGTTCCTTCAGCTCCTTCTTGATCAGCTGCTTCGTCACCGTGCCGCCCGTGCCCGTGGCGTCGCCGGTCACCGCGGTCGAGTCGCCCTGGTTGATCGCGTCGGCGCTCGCGTTGCCGCTCTGGGCGTTGCCGGTGTGGATGTCGCAGCCGCCGTCACAGTTGTTCACACCGGAGTTGGCGGCACCGGTGCTGGCCTCGCCGCCGACCGTCGTGTTGCTGGCGTCCGCATCACCGCTGGTGCCGATGCCGTCGGCGCTGTCGTTCGGGAGGAGGGAAACGGCGTGCTGTGGGGCGGTGACCGGGGCGGCCATGGCGGTGGCGGGCAGTGCGATGCCGCCGCCGAGCAGGGCCGCGGAGGCGCCGGCCAGAACGATACGACGGGTCCAAGAACGCTCGAACATGATGATTCTCCACTCGATATAGAAGGGGTTTTTGTGATTCGCCCTCCTTTCCGGAGTTCCCGGTGAGGGCGTACTTCAAATAAACCCTGTGAGCGGAGGAGCGTCACGCCACTGGAACACGTGGCTTGACTCCATCAGTCGGCCCTGGTAAATATCCGCGCGCCGCCGGGGTCGGATCAGGAAGTCCCGGCGCCGTTCGCGTTGGCCGCCATTCTGCGGAGCACCTTGAGGGCGGCGACGTACTCCTCGTCGCTGATGCCCTCGTGGACCACCGCCCGTATCTCGGTCACCAGCGTGCGCAGCCGCGCTCGCGCGGCCTCGCCGGCGCCCGTGAGGCACAGGCCCCGTGCGTCGTCGGTGCGGAGCCATCCGCGATGGAGCAGCTGGTCGATGACGCGAGAGATCTCGTGCGGCCCGTCGGCGAGGGGCGTCAGCTGGGTGATGACGTCCTCGCGGGCGGGTGGCGCGGCTGCGCCGTTCACGCCGTTCAGTACCCAGTACTGCGGCTGCGTGACGTCGATCCTGGCCATGGCGTCACGGAGGTGTCGCGTGACGGCCGTGTGCACCAGGCCGCTCCAGTAGCCGATGGGCTGGGAGGCGAGCACGTCATCGGCGGCTGCCGGGTCCGCCGGTGCCTGGTCCGTCATCGCATGGGTCGAAGGGTTCATGATCACGACGCTACTTCCCGGTCGGGTCCGCCCCGCGGCCGGCCTCCCCGCCCCGCCTCGGCCCTGCACCTCCCCCAGGGGCAAGGGGCATGGTCGTCGCATGCACCACGGGCCTGTCCCTGGCCGACGTCGCCGCGGTCCTCGACGCCCCCGGCGAGGAGGCGGTCCGGTTGCTCGACGCCCACTGGCGGGCCGAGGAAGCCGCCCACTGCGCCCGGCGCGCGATGGCCGCCCGCGCGCGCCGCCTCCTCACCGAAGGGGCCGCTCCCGGGCCGGAAGTCCTGTGCGCGATCGCCGAGCGGGACGTGCCGGAGCAGCGCGTCATCGGCGTGCAGCAACACGTCACCGCCGAAGGCCTCCCCCGGTTCCTCACCGAGGCCCCGGAGTTGCCGTTCGCCCGTCTCCGGGAGACGGGAGCCGACCTGTCCGGGCCGGTCTTCGCGGCTCGTCGACCACGACGCCGACGGGCCGGTCGAGGTCTGCGCCCCGACCCGCGCCACCCTCGCGCCGGCCGGGCGGATCGGCGTACGGCTGGAGCCGGCCCACCGCGAGGCCTACGTACGGGTCACCAAGGGCGACGGCGGCCACCCGGCCATGCTCGCCGCCCATCACGCGCTCGCCGACCGGCCCACCGCGCGCGGGCTGCGCTCCGCCGGCTCCGCCCGGGAGGTCTACTACCCCCACTGGGCCACTGCGCAGGCGGACGACCACGTCGCCGACGTCGCCTGGCCCTTCCTGACGCAGCCGGGTCAGCCCGAGCGGCGTGTGCCCGACCGGGCCCGGGACGGGGTGGGGAGCGTCCGGTAGCCCGGGTGCACGCCCGGGGTCAACTCCTGCTGGGTGGCGACGAGTTCCAGGAGCGCGTGCAACTGTGACCGCTGCTCGGGGTCGAGGCCGGCGAGCAGGGCGTCCTCGTGGGCGGCGGCCGCGCGGGAGACGGAGCCGAGGGCGCGTCGGCCTTCCGGGCCGAGGTGCAGTTCGTGGTTGCGGCGGTCCTCGGGGCTGCGCCGCCGCTCGACGAGGCCCTTGCCCTCCAGGCCGTCGATGAGGGCCACGACCCGGCTCGGCACGACGCCCAGGTCCTCCGCGAGGGCCCGCTGGCTGCGCCCCGGCTGCCCGGCGATCATGCGCAGCAGGCCGACGTCGGCCGGGGTGAGGCCGAGATGACCGATGCGCTCCGCGAAACGCCCGGCCGCGTGGGCGCCGATCTGGGCGAGCAGGAAAGCCGCCCCGCGCGGCCCCGGGCCCTGGTCGGGGCCGGAGGCGTGGCGGTCGTCGGAAGCGGGCCGCGGGCCCGGCCCCTCCGAGCCCTCCGCCTGTTCTGGCCGTTCCACCTGCTCTGGCTGCTCTGGTTGCCGGGCGCTGCTCACGGGTTTATCGTAAGCCATGCGCAATGATTCAGCTTGGTGAACGATTCATTCGAAGGAACTGATTCTCCGTGCAAGCGACCCAGACGCGTACCCGTCCTCGTGACGCCCAGGCCGGACCGCCCCCGGGCGTCCTCGCCGTCGTCGTCACCGCCCTCTTCCTCGCAGGACTCGCCCTCAGCACCGTGCTGGCCGACGGGCAGCCCTTCCCCTCGCCGTTCGGCGCCACCGACGACATCACCACGTACTTCCGCGACCACACCGACGCGACCCGCGTGTCGGGCGCCCTGCAGTTCGCCGCATCGGTGCCGCTCGCCATCTACGCCGCAACCGTGTCGGCGCGGCTGCACAAGCTCGGCGTCCGCGCGCCCGGCGCGACCATCGCCCTCGCCGGCGGGATCCTCGCCTCGGCGTTCCTGGCCTGCTCCGGCCTGGTGACCTGGGTGCTGTCCCAGCCCGCCGTGGCCGACCGGCCCGAACCGGTGCGGGCCCTGCACTACCTGGCCTTCGGCTTCGGCGGCCCGGGCCACGTCGTCCTGCTCGGGCTGCTCGTCGCCGGCATCGCCGTGCCCGGCCTGCTCGCGCGGCTCCTGCCCCGCGGGCTGGCCATCGCCGGCCTGGCCATCGCCGCGGTCGCCGAACTGGCCACGCTCACCCTGCTGTTCGAGGGCGCGGCCCTGCTGCTCCCGCTGGCCCGCTTCACCGGACTCGGCTGGCTGATCGCCGCCGGGTTCCTGCTGCCCCGCCACCGCACCCGTACGGAGGGACGATCGTGACCGCCGACGAGACGGAGCGCCGGCTGCGCTTCCACCAACCGGAGAAGACCCTCCGTCATCTGGGGGCCCCTCCTGACGACGGCACGCTCGCGGCCCTCTTCGGGCTCGACCCGGCCGACTACCGCACGCGGCTCAGCGGCTTCGAGGAGCGGAACCGCAAGGCCGCCGCCGAGCTCGCGGCCACGGCGTCCGGGGCCGGGGCGGCGGCCGGCCCGGGCGGGGCCATCCGCCCGGCGGACCGGTTGCCGTTCCGGCCGGGGCAGCACGTGGTCGCCGTCGGGGAGAGCACGACCGCCGACCGGCTGTCCTGGTTCGAGATCCTGCGGCACCTGCTGCCCGACGACGTCCGGTGCACCAACCTCGCCGTGTCCGGCAGCACGACCACCCAGGCCCTGGCCGGCCTGCCGATGCTGGGGTTCGGGAAGCCGGACTGGGTGCTGTGCATGCTGGGCGGGAACGACGTCCAGCGGCTCGACGGGGTCCCGCTCGTCACCGCGTCGGAGACCCGCCGCAACCTGACGGCGCTGCGCGACCTCGCGGTCCGGCGGACCGGAGCCCGCTGGGTCTGGCTCACCCCGACCGGGGTGGACGAGGAAGGGGTGGCGCAGTACGTGCACTTCCGGCGGGCCGGCCTCAGCTGGTCCGGCGAGGACCTCGACGCCCTCGCCGAAGACCTCCTCGCCCGGCCGGAGCCCGTGGTCGACACCCGGCCCGCGGCCCGCGGCCACCTCGACGCCGACGGCGTCCACCTCACCCCCGCCGGCCAACGAGCCGTCACGGCCGCCCTGCTCGACACGCTGACAGCCGTGAGGTGACCGCCGACAGGCCGGGACCGGGACCGAGCCGCCTCTCCGGTAGGGCGAACCGGGCCCGGGCGGTGTGCTCCCACGGCAGCAGGGGGAACCGTGCCCGCCCGCCTCCGCCGGGCCCCACCCGTCGCGAAGGCGCGCGGCGCGCACGCGGACTGCTCGGGCGCGAGCCCGACCGCGTCGGCGCGTCGCTGGTCAGACCGCTTCGCCGCGCGCGCCGGGCCGGCCGGGGGCCGTTGTCAGACCCTCGCGAGAGGATCTCCCCATGACGATTTCCACCGCCGTTGAGGCGCAGTTCCGCATGTCCGACCGCACCGAGTACGAGGCCGCGCTCCAGCGCCTGCGCGAGGCCTCGCAGGCGTACTACGGGGACGGCGACAGCGCTCTGGACGACGCCTCGTACGACCGGCTGCGGCTGGCCGTCCTCGCCTGGGAGGGGGAGAACCCGACCGAGGTCTCCACGGACTCCCCGACCGGCCTGGTCGCCGACGGCGCGGCTCCGGCCGGCGACGTCGCGCACACCACCCGGCTGCTGAGCCTGGACAACGTCTTCGACGCCGAGGGCCTGGTGGCCTGGGGGGCTTCCGTCCAGCGCCGGCTGGGCCGCGCACCGGAGGGCGGGTTCACCGTCGAGCCGAAGATCGACGGCGCGGCCGTGGCCGCCCGGTACCGCGCGGGCCGCCTCGTCCAGATCATCACCCGCGGCGACGGCAGCCACGGCGAGGACGTCAGCCACGTCATCGGCCAGATCGACGGTCTCCCGGAGCGGCTGGCCGGGGCGGCGACCGTGGAGGTCCGCGGGGAGGTGGCCTTCACCCAGGAGCAGTTCGAGACGGCGAACGAGGTCCGCACGGCCCACGGGGCGCAGGTCTTCGCGAACCCGCGCAACGGTGCGGCGGGCACGCTGCGGGCGAAGGACCGCCCGTACCGGCTCCGCATGACGTTCTGGGCGTACGGTGTGGTGGAGCTGGACGGCGAATCGTTCCTGCCCGCCGGGTGCACGCACGCCGAGGCCCTGGCCGCCGTCGCCGCGGCCGGGGTGCGGACGACCGCGGACTCCCCCGCCGGGCTCCGCGTCGTCGCCGACCTCGCCGAGGCGCAGCAGCGGGTCGACGCGATCGCCGGCATGCGCGCGGAGCTGCCCGTCGGCATCGACGGCGTGGTCGTCAAGCTCGACGACACCGCCGAGCAGCAGGCGGCCGGTTTCGGCACGCGGTTCCCGTACTGGGCGATCGCGGTCAAGCTGCCCGCGGTCGAGCGGCAGACGGTACTGCAGGACGTGGTGTGGGAGGTCGGCCGGACCGGGGTGCTCGCTCCGACCGCGATCCTCGCCCCGGTCGAGATCGACGGCTCCACCGTCACCCGCGCCACCCTGCACAACCCCGCCGACATCCGCCGCCGCGACCTCCACCTCGGCGACACCGTGACCGTGTACAAGGCCGGCGACATCATCCCGCGCGTCCAGGCGGCCGTGGTCCGGCTGCGTCCGGCGGGGGCGGTGGAGGTGCCGCTGCCCGACTCCTGCCCCCGCTGCGGCGGCGAGATCAACAAGGCCCAGGAGCGGTGGCGTTGCGCGAAGGGGACCTCGTGCGCGCTGCCCGCGCTGATCGAGTACGCCGCCGGACGCGAGATGCTCGACATCGACGGCCTCGGCAGGACGTACGTGGCGTCCCTGATCGAGAGCGGCGCCGTCACCGACGTCGCCGACCTCTTCACCCTGACCGTCGACCAGCTCACCGCCGCGTCCGGCAGTGCCAAGCGGGGCGCGAAGCTCGCCGAGCAGATCGAGACCGCCAGGTCCCGCCCCCTGAGCCGTGTCTTCTGCGCGCTGGGCGTGCTCGGCACCGGGCGCAGCATGTCCCGTCGCATAGCCCGCCACTTCGGCACCATGGACGCGATCCGGCAGGCCGACGCGGCCGCCATGCAGGACGTGGAGGGGATCGGCCCGGAGAAGGCCCCGGTCGTCGTCGAGCAGGTCGCGGCGCTGGCCCCGGTCATCGAGAAGCTGATCGCGGCAGGGGTCAACACGACCGAGCCGCAGGAGCCGACGGCGTCGGCGCACGGCGAGGGTCCGGGACCGCTGGACGGCAAGGTCGTCGTGGTCACCGGCAAGATGGCCGGACCCCTGGACGGGCTCGGCCGGTCCGAGATGAACGCACTGATCGAGAAGGCCGGCGGGCGCGCGGGCAGCAGCGTCAACTCCAAGACGTCCATCCTGGTCGCGGCGCCGTCCGCGAGCGGCAAGCCGAGCTCGAAGGCGGTCAAAGCCGCGGAGCTGGGCGTGGAGGTCCTCACCCCGGAGGCCTTCGCCGACCTGGTCGCCGACCACCTGACCTGACCACCCGGACCGGGCCGGTCCTGGCCGGTCCGGGCCGGTCCGGGCCGTCCCTCCCCCGACATCCCCATCCATACGAATTCTTGATGGATCATCAGCGGTCGACCTGTTTGAATCGGAAGATCGACCGACCGGGCGACCGAGGGGGAACGACCAGCCGTGCACCGTAGAGCAGCCACTGTCCGTGCGCTCGTCCTCGTGGCCCTGCTCGCCTCGGCGTCGACGGGCTGCGGTGACGGCGGGTCGAAGCCCGACCCGGCCGCCGCCGCGCTCATCGGTGACGCGAACCGGCAGTTGGAGGAGGAACCGTTCCACTCCACCGGCACCACGACCGCCTTCCCCGGCGGCCGGCAGGAAACCTGGTGGGACCCGGCCCAGGGCCTCCACATGGAGGTCACGGGCGGCGTGTCCGGCGACGTGTACTGCAAGGACGGGACCACGTACACGAGCGCCGACCTGTTCGCGGCCGCGCTGAACCAGCGCGGACGGCAGCAGATCACGGTGCCCGCCGCACTGCGTGCCGTCTACGTGACCAGCAGGACGGAGCGGGGCTGCGCCTCGTACTTCTCGATCGCGGGGACCGGCCGGCGCGCGGCGGACGAGGACCGGAGCATCGACGGCAGGCGGGCGTCGGCCGTGCGGGTCGCCGCGGGGAAGGCCGAGGACCTGTACTTCGTCGAGAACGACACGCGTCGGCTGCTGCTGCTGGAGGCGACCCGTGACGGCCGCACCAGCAGCACCGTCTACGACTCCTTCGGCGCGCGGCAGGCCATCACCCTGCCGGTGCCCGAGAAGGTGATGACGGCGGAGGCGTTCCGGAGCCGCGTCGGCGGCTGAGCCGCAACCGACGACACCGCCCCCGGGGAGCACTCCCCGGGGGCGGTGTCGTCGGATACGGATACGGATGCTGCGCGGGCGCGCGGGGCGTCAGGCGTGGGCGACCGCTTGCAGGGGGCCGAGGGCGGCGGCCCGGCGGGCGGGGAGCGCGGCCGCGGCCGCGCCGACCGCGAGGGAGAGGCCGACGACGAGGGCGAGCGTGCCCCAGGGGAGCGCGAAGGCGTACTGCGGGATGGCTCCGTTGGCCAGGCCGCTGACCTTCCACGCCCCGAACAGGCCGCCGGCCAGGCCCAGCAGGGTGCCGTACGCGGCGACCGCGAGGGATTCGAGGCGGATCATGCGGCGGATGCCGGCGCGGTCCATGCCGAGGGCGCGCAGGACGCCGATCTCCCGGGTGCGTTCGGCGACCGACATGGCGAGCGTGTTGACCATGCCGAGGGCGGAGATGACCACACCGATGGCGAGTAGCCCGTAGACCATGCTGATCAGGTCGCCGGCGACCCCGGCCTGCTCGCGGACGAGCTGGGCGCGGCTCTGCACCTTCAGCAGGGGGCTGCGGTCGACGGCGCCGCGCAGCTGCTTCTCCAGGTCGGCGGGGGCGGGGGCGGCGCCGTCCCCGGTGCGGACGAGGACGCGCTGGACGGAGTCGCGCAGGTGGCTGTTCTGCTGGACGTCGCTGCGCCAGGCGAGGACGTCCTGGGCGGTCGGGTTGTCCTGGTAGACGCCGACGACGGTGTACGGGCGGTCGCGGTCGCCGTCTCCCGTGCCGGGGCCGATGCTCGCGTTGATCCGGCCGCCGGTGCTGATCCGGTTCTCGCGGGCGAAGCTGCTGGAGACGGCGATCCGGCCGGGCCCGATGTCCGTGGCCGAGCCGCTGCTGAAGCGCAGCTTCATCACCTCCTCCACGGTCTTCGGGTCGACGCCGGAGACCTGTCGCGCGAGCGCACCGGTGGAGAGGGTGGAGTCCGCGACGGCCGAGACGGTCGCGACGCCGGGGACCGCGGCGAGGCGCTGCAGGGCGGCCGGGTCGACGGCGGTGGTGGTGTTGCGGGTGCTGATGACGTAGTCGGCGCTCAGGCCGGCGGCTGCCTGGGAGTCCAGGGCCCGGCTGGAGGAGTGGTCGATGACGGCCAGTCCGGAGACCAGCGCGGTGCTGATCATCAGAGCGGCGGCGGTGGCGGCCGTGCGGCGCGGGTCCCGCAGGGCGTTGTCCTTCGCGAGGTCGCCCGCGACGCCGAGGCCGGCGGTGAGCCGGCCGAGAAGGCGGACGACGGGTCCCGCGAGCAGCGGGGCGAGCAGGATCAGGCCGGTCACGAGGACGCCGCAGCCGAGCATGGCGGTCCGCAGGTTCGCGTCCGAGGCGTCCTTGGCGTCGCCCAACGAGAGCAGCAGGCCGGCGCCGGTGAGGAGGACGGCCGCGCCGGCCGCGCCCCGGAACCGGGACAGCGCCGCGGACGGGGGCTGTTCGGCGGTGCGCATCGCCTCGACGGGCGCGATCCCGGCCGCGCGGCGGGACGGCAGCCATGCGGCGAGGACCGTGACGCCGACGCCGACGGTGAGGGAGGCCAGCACCGGGACCGCGCCGATGACGAGCGGGCCCTGGGGCAGCAGGTCGTCCGGGGTGCCGAGCAGGCCGGGCAGGGCTGTGGCGACACCGAGCCCGAGGACGAATCCGAGGACGGAGGCGCCGAGCCCGACGAGGGCGGCCTCGGCGAGCACGGAGCCGACGACCTGGCGGCGGGTGGCGCCGATCGCCCGGAGCAGCGCGATCTCCCGAGAGCGCCGGGTGATGAGCATGGTGAAGGTGTTGATGATGAGGAACGAGCCGATGAAGAGCGAGACCGCGGCGAAGACCATGGGCAGCCGGGAGTAGCTGCGGGTCTTGGTGTCGACGAAGACCTGCTGCTGGCCGGCCTTGGCGGTCGCGGTGGTCGCCTCGGCCCGGTCGGCCGGCAGCAGCGCGCCGACGCGCTGGGCGAGGTCGTACGGGTCGGTGCCGGGCGCTGCGGACAGGTCGATCCCGGTGTAGCGGCCGGGGGTGGCGAACAGCCGCTGGGCGGTGGCCTTGTCGAACACGGCGAGGGTGCCGCCGGAGGTGACCCGGGTGTCGTCGGTGGAGACGATGCCGACCAGCCGCATCCGCAGGACGGGCCCGTCGGTGGCCAGGGTGACGGTGTCGCCCAGGGCGTACCGGCCGGCGGCCGCGGTGCCGCGGTCCAGGGCCACCTCGCCGTCGGTGCGGGGGGCGCGGCCGGCCGTCAGCGGGTGGCGGCCGTCCGTGCCGTCGGCGCCGGGGAGGTAGGCGGCGGCCAGTTTGCCCATGGCGTCGTCGGCGCGCATCGGGGAGCCGTCCTTGGCGGCGAGGGTGACCGAGCCGTCGACCGTCGGGCGGGCCGCGGTGACTCCGGGTACGGCGGCCAGGCGGGCCACGAGCGCGTCGTCGAGGACGGTGGTGCGCTCGGCCGCGGGGGTGCCCGGGGGGTACTTCGGGTCCACGGTGACCGCGATGCCGGCGTAGTCCTTCGAGAGGGAGGCACGGTAGGCGGCGGCGGTGGAGTCGGCGAAGACGAGCGAGCCGGAGATGAACGCGACCCCGAGGCAGACCGCGAGGACGGTCATGGTCAGGCGGGCCTTGTGCGCGAGGACGTTGCGCAGGGCTGTTCGCAGCATGGTGGGCTTTCGACGGATGCGGGATGGAGGAGAGGGATGAGGGGGAAGAGGAGGTCAGTCGGCGCGGCCCCGGGCTTCGAAGGCGAGCATTCGGTCCAGGACGGCTCCGGAGGTCGGCTCGTGCAGCTCGTCCACGAGGCGGCCGTCGGCGAGGAACACCACGCGGTCGGCGTAGGAGGCGGCCACGGGGTCATGGGTGACCATCACCACGGTCCGGCCCAGTTCCCGGACGGAGTCGCGCAGGAAGCCGAGGACTTCGGCGCCGGAGCGGGAGTCGAGGTTGCCGGTCGGCTCGTCGGCGAACACGATCTCCGGGCGGGAGACCAGGGCGCGGGCCACGGCCACGCGCTGCTGCTGGCCGCCGGAGAGCTGGGTGGGCCGGTGGGCGAGGCGGCCCGCGAGGCCGACGGTGGCGACGACGGTGTCGAGCCATGCGGGGTCGGGCTGCCGGCCGGCCAGTCGCAGGGGCAGGGTGATGTTCTCGAGCGCGGTGAGGGCGGGCAGGAGGTTGAAGCCCTGGAAGACGAAGCCGACCTTCTCCCGCCGCAGCCGGGTGAGCTGCCGGTCGTTCAGGGCGGACAGCTCGACACCGCCGATCCGGGCCGATCCCGCGCTGACCGGGTCCAGGCCGGCCATGCAGTGCATCAGCGTGGACTTGCCGGAGCCGGAGGGGCCCATGACGGCGGTGAACCTGCCCCGCGCGAAGTCGACGCTGACGCCGTCCAGGGCGGTGACCGCCGTCTCGCCCTTCCCGTACGTCTTGGTCAGGCCGGACGCGCGGGCTGCCGGCTCCGTACGGGGCGTGCTGGGGGAAGGGAACGTCTGTGACATGGGTACTCCGCCTCGGCGTGCGACGGCCCGCAAGGAGTTCCGCGGGCCGGGGATGCATCCATCGTCACGGCCCTGAGCTGCACGAACATCGACCTGGAGGCGGGAGTTGACCTCTGCCGAAAGGACAGCGGTAGGCGGTCCTCCTCTTCCTTCCGGCAGAGGCGGACACCGACGCCGGCCGGCGCCGTCAGGTCGCCAGGCCGGTCCGGTGGGCCAGCAGCGCGGCCTGCACCCGGCTCGTCGAACCGGTCTTGTCGAGGATGGCGCCCACATGGGTCTTCACCGTGCCGGTCCCGATGCCGAGCCGTGCGGCGATGTCCTGGTTCGACAGCCCCTCGCCGAGCATGGCGAGCACCTCCCGCTCCCGGCCGGTGAGCCGAGCGATCCGCTCGTCCGCGGCGGCGGCGCCGGGGCCGTCCGGGCCTCCGGCGCGCAGCATGCGGGAGATCACCGCCCCGGTCACGCCCGGCGACAGCACGGCGTCCCCGGCGGCCGCCGCACGGACCGCGCTGATCAGCTCCTGCGGGCCCTCGTCCTTCAGCAGGAATCCGGCGGCGCCGGCGCGCAGCGCCCGTACGACGTTGTCGTCGTCGCCGAAGGTGGTCAGCATGACCACGCGCGGCGCCGGGTCGAGGGCGAGCAGCGGCTCGATCGCGGTCAGCCCGTCGCAGACGGGCATGCGGATGTCCAGCAGCACCACCTCCGGGTGGTGGGCCGCGGCCAGTTCGACGGCCTGCCGGCCGTCCCGGGCCTCGGCGACGACCTCGATGCCCTCGGCGTACCGCAGGATCAGGCGTACGCCGTGCCGGATCATCGTCTCGTCGTCGGCGAGCAGGACGCGGACGGGTCGGCCGGATCGGTCGGACCGGAAGGGCGGGGCGGGCTCGGTCACGGGGTCTCCCAGGGTGCGGCGTCCCGGACCGACGGGACGGTGAAACGGTCGATGGCGATGAGCCGCTGTGCGGCGTCGAAGCAGTGGCGGGCGATCCGCAGGCTGCCGGGGCGGGACTCGGTGCCGCCGGTGAACGGGTAGATGCAGCCGACGGCGCCGTCGGGGCGCGGCGGTTCGTGGCCGGTGGCCGCGGCCCGGACCGCCGCGTTGTCGAGGACGCCCAGCCCGGCCACCTCGCCGTACGTCATGCCGATGCGGGGCAGGGGGCGCGGCCCGGCGAACTCCTTCCGCGGCGCCGTTCCGTACACGAAGGCCGTCCCGAGGGCCATCAGCACGCTCAACGCCCCCAGCCCGAGGGCGAGCGTCACCCACTGGGCGACCCCGCCGCCGGAGCCGGATACGGATACGGAAGCGGAGTCGGTGCCCCGGATGTCCGGGCCGTCCGGGCCGGGGGCCCCGCCCGCCTCCCTGGGCGGGGCGCCGGGCCGCCGGGGTACGGGCGCGTCGCCGGGCTCGGCCGGTACGGCCGCGTCCACCCGGAAGCCGCCGGTCGGCAGCGGGCCGGCGTCGAACGTCCCGCCCAGCAGCTCGACCCGCTCCCGGAGCCCCGTGAGTCCGCGGCCGGTGCCCACGTCCCCGGCGGAGGCGGGGGGTGCGGGCGGGGCGCCGTTGTGGACGGTGACGCGGACCGTCCCGTCGCCGTGCACCACCGTCACGGTGACGTGGGCCGCGCCGGCGTAGCGGTGCACGTTGGTCAGGGACTCCCGTACCAGCCGGTGCACCGCCCTGCGCACCCGTGCCGGCCGGGCGTCGAGGTCCGGCCCGATCCAGTCGAGGCGTACGGCGATCCCCCCGTCCCGGGACTCCGCCACCAGGGCCTCGATGTCGGCGCGGGTGCCGGTGGCGTCGGTGAGGGCGTCGGGCCCGGTGTCGCGGCCCAGCGGCCCGAGCACCCCGAGGGCCTGACGAAGCTCCCGCATGGCGTCCCGGGTGGTCCGGCGCACGAGGACGGCCTCCTCGCGCAGTTCGGGGTCGGCCCGTTCCAGGGCCAGCTCCAGCCCGCCGGCGTGCAGCGAGATCAGGCTGAGCCGGTGTCCGACCAGATCGTGCATCTCGGCGGCGATCCGGGAGCGCTCGTGGATGCGGGCCTCGCTGTCGGCGAACCGCCGGGCCCGTTCGGCCGCGTCCCCGCGCTCGCGCAGCGCCCGTACGAGGCGGCGCTGCTGGCCGTACGTGGTGCCGACCAGGCCGGGGACGATCACGGCCGTCGGGGTGAGGATGAGGCCGAGCGCCAGCCCGTACGGCACCCGCCCCGGCCCGAGCCAGGGCGCGGCCACCGCCGCGGCCACCACGACCAGGGCGGCCGCCGCGGCCAGCAGCCGGGCGCGCCGCCGTGCCGCGACCGTGCGCCGGGCGACCGAGTACGCGGTCGCCGCCGTGACCGGCCCGACGCAGAACGCCAGCCCCGTCAGCGCGGCGAGGGCGAGGAGCACGGCCGCGGGAAAGCGGCGGCGCAGCGGGAACAGCACCGCGCCCACCGCGAGCGCCGGCAGCGGCGGGTACGGGCTGGGCAGCAGCCCCAGGCTCGCGACCGCCACCCACACGCCCAGCCCGGCGAGCACCACCCCGGCGGTCTCCGCCAGCGCGGGCGAACGGCCTCGGACGAGCCGACTGTACGCAGGGACGGAACGGGTGCACGACACGCTGACCAGTATCGATACCGCGGGGCCGCCACGGCGTGCGCCTCACGGCGGATCCGCCCTCTACCGAAAGACAGAGACGCACGGCCGGCCACCCACACGAGACCGACATACAGCACAAAACGAATGAACGGCGCGAACGGGATCCACGAACGGGTGCGCCGGTGATCCCGGTCCGGGCCGCCGGTCGTTACGGGGAGGACAGGAAGGAGAACCCCATGCCCCCTCACACATCCGCACAGCAGCCCACGACCGAGCTCGACGCCCGCTACAGCTCCGCGCTCAACCCCCGACCCGGGGCGGAGGACGTCACCCCCACCGAGTGGGCCGAGGCCCAGCGGCAGCTGGAGACGGCCGAGATCTTCTGGGTGTCCACGGTCCGCCCGGACGGCAGACTGCACGTCACACCGGTGATCGCCGCCTGGCACGGCGGCGTGCTGTACTTCTCCACCGGCCCGAGCGAGCAGAAGGCGAAGAACCTCGCCCATGACGGGCACTGCGCGCTGACGACCGGCGGGAACTCGCTCACCGAAGGACTCGACCTGGTGGTCGAGGGCAAGGCGCACCCGATCGCCGATCCGGCGGTGCTGGAAGAGGTGATCACCGCGTACGAGGCGAAGTACGGGCCGCACATCACCTCGCCCGAGGGCACCTTCCACGGGATCGGGGACGCGTTCCGGCAGGGGAAGGCGATGGTGTTCGCGGTGGCCCCGACCACCGCCTACGGCTTCGGCCGCGACGGCGGTGTGTACAGCCACACGCGGTGGACGTTCTGACCTTCGGCCACCGAGGCGACCGGTCCCGCCTGGCGGAGGCTGCCGTCCGGGCAGCCCCCGCGAGGCGGGCGCGGTCAGAGGTCAGTGCCAGAGCTGGTTGCGGCCGTCGTTCTCCTTGTGGAGGTAGATGCTGCTACCGCTGTCGTTGGCGTCCAGGAAACGCTCGGTCGCCTTGTGCTTCAGCTTCCAGCCGGCCGAGGTCTGGATCTCGGTCCAGCGCTGGTAGTCGTTGCCCGTGCACGGCTCCATGTAGACGTCGTTGTCCCAGTAGGCCGTGAGGCAGTAGCCGCGGTCGTCGTTGCGCTTCATCAGCCACGTGCCGTCGCCGTTGTCGTACTCGTACCAGGCCGTTCCGTAGGAGTTGCAGCCCCACATCTTGGCGTCGTTGTTGTCCAGGTTCCAGCCCAGGCACAGGCGGGACACCTCGTGAGTCCAGTGAACGGTGCTGTTGGCGCTGGCCGGTGTGGCCACGGCCAGCGCGAGGCCGGTGGCCGCACCGACCATGGCGAGGGTCCTGCCGATCGACTTCAGCGAAGCGGACATGGTGGTTCCTCCCGTTGTGTGGATCGCCGGTCCTGTCACCTGCGCGGGGCCGCGCAGGTGATCGGACGCCTTCGAATCTAGGAAGGAATCGATCCGCGCCCTGCACTCTCGGCGCGGGCTTTCTGAACGCTCAGCGCACGGAACTCCGAAGGGCTGATTCCGTACGCCTCGCGGAAGGAGCGGCTGAACACCACCGGGCCGCTGAAGCCCCACCGCGCAGCGATGGACTGCACGGGGTGGCCGCCCAGATCGGGGCGGGCGAGGTCGGCGCGGCACCGCTCCAGCCGGCGCCGGCGGATCCGGCCGTGGACGCTCTCGTCCTGACCGCGGAAGAGCTGGTGCAAGGTGCGTACGGAGATGTTGTGGCGGGCGGCGATGACCGGGGGGCTCAGCTCCGGGTCGCCGAGGTTGTGATCGATGAAGGCGTGGATCCGCCGCAGGAGAGCCCGTGCGCGGACCTCGGCCGGGAGCTGCTGCTCGGAGTCCAGGTGCTGGGCGAGGCAGGCCGCCGTGAGGTCGGCGGCGACCGTGCCGAGCCTGCGCAGCTCCTGGGGTGTGCAGGCGGCGCCGTGGTGTTCGAGCGCGGTCAGGAAGGAGGCCAGGATGGCGGCGACGGCGCGGTCGCCCGGTATGCGGCGGGCCAGCAGCCGGTCGAGGCGGGCGGTGCGCACCGGCAGGGCGGCGCGGGGAAGCATGACGATCGTCGCCTGCACCTGACCGCCCTCGGCCGACATCACGTTGTCGGAGGAGCGCGAGGTGTCCCAGAGCACGAAGTCCCCGGCGCGGACGGTGCACTCGTTGCGCTGTTGGGACAGCGAGGTGGCACCGCGCCTCATGAGCGCCAACTGGTACTGCTCCGGGTCGCCGCGCCGGATCAGCGCCGGCGTCCGCCGCGACCGCAGCGGCGACAGGGCGAACCGCGCCACGCGCAGCTCCCCCAGGTCGACCACGGCGGCCTCGCCCTGGAAGGCCTCGGGCTGCTCGCTGTTGAGCGCGGCGGGCATCACCTCGCGGTTGATGATGTCGGCGTACCAGTCGAACCGGTCCCGCGCGGGCACCCCGCGCGACGACACCACTGACCACATCCCGCGCCCCCCGGCTCCGATCGGCCCACCAGTACCAGCATGCAGCGGGGCAGCCCCCGCCGACGCATGGTTTCGAGCCGACGTGGCGCCGGGCGAGCGCGCGGCCTCACGGCGCCGGGTGGTCGCCGGTCAGGGGGCCGTCGGGCGGCCTGAGGTGAGGTGGAGGCGGGGGGCCGGGAAGGCGGCCGCCAGGGCGCGGTCGTGGGTGACGAGGACGACCGCGCCGGGGTAGTGGGTCAGGGCCTCCTGGAACTCGTCGATGAGGGCGGGGGCGATGTGGTTGGTCGGCTCGTCCAGGACGAGGAGGTCGGTGGGTCGGGACACCAGTCGGGCGAGCTCTATCCGGCGGCGTTGGCCCGCCGACAGGCCGGCGGCCGGGATCAGCAGGTCCTCCGGCCGGAACAGGCCCATGGCCAGGAGTTCTTCCGCGTACGTGTCCGGCGGGCCGGGGCGGTCGGACGCGTACGCGCAGAGGAGGGTGGTGCCGGGGCCGGCGGGCAGGGGGGCCGGCTCCTGCGGGAGGTAGCCGACGCGGGCGCGGACCCGGACGTGGCCGGCGTCGGCCCGGCCGACGCCGGCGAGGAGGCGCAGGAGGGTGGTCTTGCCGGCTCCGTTGGAGCCCGTGACCAGCAGGCGGCCACCGGGCGGGACCTCCAGCGACGGCAGCCGGAGCCGGCTGCCGACCACCGCCCCGTCGACTTCGACGACGGGTGGGGGGCAGCCTTCACCCGGGTCCTGTGCCCCGTGCGTGAGGGCGCGGAGGGGGGCGGTGAAGCGGAGGGGGGCCGGCGGCGGGGGCACCGGGTGGGCGCGGAGGTGCTCCAGGCGGGCGCGGGCGGCGCGGACGCGGCCGGACAGTTTGGCCTCCGAGGACCGCCGGTGCTTGCCGAAGCCCTGGCGGGGGTCCTTGCCGGTGCCCGCCAGACAGGTGCCGGCCGCGTCGACGAGGGCTTCGGCGCGGGCCGCCTCCTCCTGCCATGCGTGGTGCTCCTGGGCGAGCCGGCGCCGTTCGGTCTCGCGTGCGGCCCGGTAGCCGTCCCAGCCGTCGCCGTAGCGGCGTACGGTGCGGGTGTCCGCGTCGACCTCCAGGACCGTCGTGGCGTACTCCTGCAGGAAGGCGCGGTCGTGGGTGACGACCACGACCGTGCCCCGGTGGGTGGTGAGCCGCCGGTGCAGCCAGGTGACGGCGCCGACGTCGAGGTGGTTCGTCGGCTCGTCCAGGAGGAGGAGTTCGGCGCCGGCGCAGAGCGTGCCGGCGAGGGCCAGCCGGGAGCGTTCGCCGCCGGAGAGGGTGCCGAGGGGCCGGTCCCGGTCGATGCCGCCGATGCCGAGGCCGTCGAGGGCGGCGGCGACCCGCGCATCGGCCTCGTAGCCGCCGCGTGCGGCGAAGGTCTCCAGGAGTTCGCCGTAGCGGGTGAGTTCGCCGGTGGGGGCGTCGGCGAGGGTCTGCTCGGTACGGCGCAGCTCGCGTTCGAGGGCGCGCAGCTCGGCGAGGTCGGCGTCGATGGCGTCGCGGACGGTGGCCGTGGACGGCAGGGCGGCGGTCTGGGCGAGGTGCGCGACCCCGCCGGGGGCGTGGAGCGTGATCCGCCCCTCGTCGGGGGTGTCGAGGCCGACGAGGAGGCGGATCAGCGTGGACTTGCCGGATCCGTTCTCGCCGACGACGGCGACCCGCTCGCCGGGGCGGACGGTGAACGAGACCCGGTCGAGGACGCTGCGGGGCCCGAAGGCCTTGGAGAGGTCACGGACGGCGAGCTGGGACCGTTCGGCGGGAACGGTCGGGGGCCCCGCGGGGGCCGAGGCACGATGGGCGCGTGCGCGCATGTTCTTCTTCCCTGACGGGGTGGGCGGCCGGCCGGCCCCGGCGGAGGGGCGCCGGCCGCTGTGGGCACGGGACGTGTCGGGGGAACGCGACGACCGGGGGCGCCGCCGGATCGGGGCGCGCTGCGGCGGGTCGGTGCGTTCCCGGTCCCGGGAATCAGAGGAAGAAGGAGGAACTGCCCATGCGGCCACCGTAGCCGACGGCCGCAGAGCGGGGCATTCCCTTTTCTCGGCGGCCCAGCGGCAGCCGGCAGCAGCCCGGCAGTGGCCGGCCGGTACGTACCGGGGCAATCCGGGGGCGGTTCGGGGGCGTGATCCGGCGGTCAGCCCGCCCCCGTCCGCCAGGTCTCCACGGCGGCGTCCAGGCGGGTGCGCTGGGCCTCGGTCAGTACCAGTCCGGCGGCGGACACCGAGTCCCGGGCGCTGTGCGGGCGGGATGCGCCGGGGATCGGGATCACCACCGGTGCACGGGACAGCAGCCAGGCCAGGCACACCCGCTGGGGGCTCACCCCGTGTTCGGCGGCGACCTCGTGGAAGGCCGTACCGGACGACGTCGGCCCCGACGGGCCGTCGAGGGAGCTGCGCGAGATCCCGCCCAGCGGGCTCCACGGGAGGAAGGCGATGCCGAGTTCGGCGCAGCGGCGCAGCTGGGGCTCGCTGTCGCGGACGGCGGGAGAGTACTGGTTCTGTACGGAGACCAGCAGGTCGCCCAGGATCAGCCGGGCCTCGTCGAGCTGCTCGACGGAGACGTTGGAGATCCCGGCCGCGCGGATCTTGCCCTGCTCGGCGAGTTCGCGCAGGGCACCGACCGACTCGGCCCAGGGCACCTGCGGGTCCGGCTTGTGCAGCTGGTACAGCCCGACCGTCTCCGCCCCGAGCCGGCGCAGCGACGCCTCGCAGGCCCGCAGCAGGTGTGCGGGACGGCCGTCGACGGTCCACGAACCGTCGCCGGGCCGGCCACGGCCTCCCTTGGTGGCGACCAGGACGGCCTCGCGGTCCGGGCCCGCGCCGCGCTCTGCCAGCGCCTGAGCGATGAGTTCCTCGTTGTGGCCGGTCTCGTCGGCGTGCCAGTGGTACGAGTCCGCGGTGTCGAGGAGGGTGACGCCGGCGTCCAGGGCGGCGTGCAGGGTGGCGAGGGCCTGCCGCCGGTCGGGACGGCCTTCCACGGAGAGCGGCATCGTGCCGAGGCCGACGGCCGACACCCGCACCCCGCCGACGGAGCGCTCGGCGCTCACTGCGCGCCCCCGTTCCGGCCCGCGACCGAGACCTCGGCGAGGACCTCGTCGACCGCCTGCGGCATCCAGTCCGCCACCCGGCCGAAGGCGAAGCCCAGCCCGGCCGCCCGCCCGTTGTCCATCGGGTAGTGGCGGTCGTACGAGAACGGCGACGCGGCGGCCCCGACCTCCACCAGCGCGTAGTGCGGCGGGCGCCCGACCCGTTCGCCCACCAGGTCGCCGAGCTCGGTGACGGTGAGCGTGCCGTGCGAACAGGCGTTGACCGGTCCGGTGAACGCCGCCCCGGCCGTCCAGTGCAGGAACTCGGCGATCTCCCGGTGGTGGATGAACGTGGTCGGGTACGCCCGCCGGTGGACCAGGACCGGCTCGCCGGCCAGGATCCGGTCGACGTGGTGCGCCAGCCGTCCGGTGAAGTCGGCCCGGCCGCCGCCCAGCACGTGGGCGGTGCGCACGACGGCGGTCGCGAAGACGGGGTCGGTCAGCAGCACGCTCTCCGCCTGCCGCTTGCCTTCCGCGTACGCCGTCGCCTCGTCGGCGCCGGCCGGGACGCCGGGGACGGGCCGGCCGACCGGGTCGAAGAGGCCCTCGGTGACCGCGACCCCGACGCCACGGACGGGGACGGAGGCGGGGGCGGGGGCGGCGGCGGCGGTGGCGGTGGCGGTGGCGGGTGACTGCGTCGCCGGGTCGTACACCTCGACGGTCGAGGTCATGACGTAGCGGCCGGTCCTGCCGGCGAAGACCCGGCGGGCGACTTCGGCCTGCTCGGGCGTGTAGCAGACCTGGTCGAGGACCACGTCGAAGGTTCGGGAGCCCAGCGCGGCGCGCAGCTGCCGCTCGTCGCCGCGGTCGGCGACGAGGTGGGTCACGCCGTGCGGTGCGGGGGCCGAGCCCCGGTTGACCACCGTCACGTGCGAGCCCGCCCCGCGCAGCAGTTCCACGAGGTGCCTGCCGAAGTACCGGCTCCCGCCGATCACACATACGTTTCGCATGCCTCGACTCTGCCGCGGTACGGTCCCCAGCAGAACTGGTCATCTACTGAACGAGTATGAAGGAAAACTGATGATCGATGTGCAGCGGCTGCGTGTCCTGCGGGCGGTCGCCGAGCACGGCAGCTTCAACCAGGCCGCCGCCGCGCTCCTGCTCACCCCGTCGGCCGTCTCCCAGCACATCGCCGTGCTGGAGCGCTCGCTGGGCCGACCGGTCGCCGTCCGCAGCACCCGTGGGGCCACCCTGACCGACGCCGGGCGGCTCCTGGTGGAGGCCGCCGACACCATCTCGGCGGAACTCGACCACGTACGCCGGCAGATCGACCGGCTGGACGCCGCCCGGCCCCGGCTGACCGTCGCCACCTTCACCAGCGGCGGGCGCTACCTGCTGCCCGAGGCGCTGGCCCGGTTCGTGGCCGCGCACCCCGAGGTGGAACTGACCGTCCGCGAGAGCGAGCCGGAGACGGCCCTACCGATGCTCCGGCGCGGCGAGGCCGATCTCGCGCTCACCTACCACTTCGACGGCCCCCTCCCGGTCCCGCCGTCCGAGCGGCCGGGCTTCGACTGGACCCCGCTGATGGACGACCCGTTGTCGGTCGTCCTGCCGCGCGGCCACCGCCTGTCCGGGCGGGCCGGCATCGACCTCGGGGAGCTGGCCGCGGACCGGTGGGTGCTGGGCTGCTTGAAGACCGAGGCGTACCTGCGCCGCCATGCGCAGCGGGCCGGGTTCGACCTCCAGGTGGCCGCTTCCACCACGGACTACTTCTTCGCCCAGACGCTGGTCGCGGCCGGGGTGGGCGTGTCGCTGGTCCCGAAGGTCTCGCTGGCCCCGGCCCCGGGCCTCGCCGTCGTCGACGTCGAACCCCCGCGCCCGGCCCGCCACATCGGCGTGGCGATGCCCCGCCGCCGTCGACCCGCACCGCATGCCGCCGCCTTCGCGGAGGCCCTGGCCGCGGCCGCCGCCCGGGTCGGGTAGTCGCCGCGGCCGGACGACGGGGCCGCGACCCGCCGCCGTCCGCGGCGCAGTGGGGCGATGCCGCATGTCTGACGCGTTCACGGGCGGGCCGTGGCCCACCATGGGCGGGTGGTGGTCGTCGGCGGAGGGACCGGAACGTGCAGGAACTGGCCGTCATCGAGGCGCCGTCCGTGCTGGGCCTGCGACCGTCCGGCGTCGAGGACCTGCCGGCGGCGCTGATCGGCGCCGGTCTGCTGGACCGCCCCGGAGCGCTGCGCGCCGGGCGGGTCGAACCTCCGGCGTACGACCCGGCGCGGGACCCCGGGACCGGGATCCTCAACCCGGTGGGCATCGCCCGCTACTCCGTCTCACTCGCCGACGCGGTCGGCCGGGCCCTCGACGTCGGGAGCTTCCCGGTGGTCCTCGGCGGCGACTGCAGCATCCTCCTCGGCAACCTCCTGGCACTGCGCCGGCGAGGACAGTACGGCCTGCTGTTCCTCGACGGCCACACCGACTTCTACCAGCCGTCGGCAGAACCCACCGGCGAGGCGGCCTCGATGGAACTCGCCCTGGCCACCGGCCGCGGCCCCCGGCTGCTCACCGACCTCGAAGGACTCGGGCCGCTGCTCCGCGACGAGGACGTCGTCGCCTTCGGTTTCCGTGACGCCGCCGAATCGGCCGAAGCCGGGATGCAACCGCTGCCGGACGGGCTGTACGCGGTCGACCTGGAGGACGTGCGCGCCGTCGGAGCCGCCGCGGCGGCGCGCCGGGCGGTCTACCGGCTGACGCGCGGCAGGGCCGCCGGGTACTGGATCCACCTCGACGCCGACGTCCTGGACGACGCGGTCATGCCCGCCGTCGACTACCGGCTGCCGGGGGGACTGGCCTGGGCGGAGCTGGAGGCGGTGCTGCGGGTGGCGCTCGCCGACGAGCGGGCCGTCGGCCTCGACGTCACCGTCTTCAACCCCCGGCTCGACCCCGACGGCACCATCGCAGCCCGCCTCGTCGAATGCCTGCACCGGGCGCTGTCGACGCGACCCGACCGCTGAACGCACGAGCCCACGTGCCCGGACAGCAGCGGAGCCCGCCCGATCTGAGCGATCGGACGTGCTCCCCCTGCGAGCCGGCCGTGGGCTTCGCCGCTACGGCTACTTCCCCGTGGGACCACCGGTCCGCACTGCGGGCGCCGTCCCGGGGGCGGGTGCGGGAACCTTGTCGTCCGGCTTCACGTCCGTGGGCTTGGTGTCACCGGGCTTGGTGTCACCGGGCTTGGTGTCCGTGGGGGGCTTCGTGTCCGTGGGAGGCTTCGTGTCCGTGGGAGGCTTCGTGTCCGTGGGGGGCTTCGTGTCCGTGGGGGGCTTCGTGTCCGTGGGGGGCTTGAACTCGCAGTACACCTTGCCGCTCACGAACTTGCAGCCGGGCATGTTCTCGATGTCGCGGGCCTGGTTGCCCTTCTTGCCCTTGCCCTTCTTGTTGCCGCCGTTGTGGTCGCTCTTCTTGCCCTTCGAGTCACCATGCGCCGGTTTGCCCTCCACAGTCTTCGTGATGGTGCTGGTGTACGGCTGGGCGGGGGCGGCGTATGCGGTGGAGGAGAACAGGGCTCCTCCGGCGGCCAGCGCGGTCGACAGGCCGAGCATCACGATTCGCTGCTTGCGGGACGTGCGGGTCATGACGTGACTCCTTCGTGGAGGGGTGCGTGGTGTGGTGCGGGCCGTGGGGGGATTTCCGTTTCCCGTTGACCCGCACCTCCAGTAGGCCCTGCCGCGCGGGCGGGGTCATGTCCCCGCTTTTCGTGTCTTGACAGACGGCGAGGCGCCTGGGACAAGGACGGGCCCGCGCCTCCGCGGCCCACCCCGCGAGGCGCACCCCTTCCCAGGCGCCGAACCGCAGGATCATCCGGATTGCTCCGCACTTCCCGGTTCTCGGACCGGGCTCGTGCCAGGGTCGACTCCTGTTCCCAGACCCGGATCCTTTCCGGAGTTCCCAGGCTTCCGTTCCGGCGTTCCGCCCGGATCCTTCTCCTCGCCCGCCCCCTTGCCCTTCCCCTGCCCTGTCCCCCGTCCCGTCCCCCGGCCTGTGCCCGGACCCGTCTCCGGGTCCGCCCCGGTGCCCTTCCCGGGGGTCTGACCAGGGACGTTTTCGGTGTGCTCCCCCGGGCTCCGGCCCTGGGAACTCCCCGGGACCTGAGCCGGGTCCTGGTGCGGTTCCTTGCCGGACCTTCCGGGGTGCCGGCCGGTGGATTCGCCCGGGTTCTGCGTCGGATCCGTGCCGGGGACCGTCCCCGACCCCTTCTCGGCACCCGTTCCGGGGCCTGTCCCGTGGCTCTCCCCGTGCTTCTGGCCCGGGGGCTTCGCAGTGCCGTGATCGGACCCCTCTTCAGGGTTGCCAGGCTTCCGGTTCTGGCTTCCCACAGGATCATGGTCGGAGCTGGTCCCCGAGCCTTTCTCCTTTACCTTTCCCTGACCCTGACCCTGACCCTTCCCCTTCCCCTTCCCCTTCCCCTTCCCCTTCCCCTTCCCCTGGCCCTGGCCCTGGCCCTGGCCTTGGTCTTGGCCCTGGCCCTGGCCTTGGTCTTGGCCCTGGCTCTTCCCTTTCCCCTGGCCCTGGCCCTGGCCCTGGCCCTGTGCCGGGTCCGGCGTGTCAGCACCCATCCCGGTCCCCTCTTCCGGATTCCGGTCCTGCGCCTTGCCCGGATTCCGGTCCGGCTGCTCGACGGGATGGGCGGGCTTCAGGTCCGGCTTTTCGCCGTGCTTGACCGGCGGGTCCGTCGCGGGCCCCCGCTCGGTGGCCGGTCCGGGAACCCTGCCGGGGTCCGTCGGGCCGGAATTCCGGCTCGGGGCGTTTGCCTCGCCCTTGTCCGGAGTCCTGTCCGGATCCTGCTCCTGCTCCTGCTCCTGCACCTGCACCGAACCCTTTTCGGAGTGTTCGGAGCGTTCGGAATTGCGGCCCTTTCCTCCCTGACTCTCACCCGAGCCCTTGCGGGAGCCCTTCCCCGAGCCCTTCGCCGGTGCCTTTTCCGGATCCGGCGCAGGGGTCTTCTTCGGGTCCGGCGCAGGGGTCTTCTCCGGCTTCTCCCCCTCGTATCGGTGCGGAACCTTTCCCGTGCCCTTGCCCGGGGGCGCATCGGAGTCCGCATGCGGATCGCGGACCTGGTCCTTTCCGGGGACCGCGGGCTTCTGGCCCCGGCCTGCACCTGGAGGCCTCCCCGCGGGCGCCTCCTCGTCGTGGGCCTTGCGCGTGCCCGCGTCGGCAGGCTCCTCCACCGGTCCGGGTCGTAGCGGGGGCAGGACCGGGTACGGCGCGTCGGGCGTCCGGCCTCGCGGCGGCGCGACCTCCTGGTCGTGCCTTCCGGCCTTCACCCCGCCGCTCGGGCGCTCGTACCAGGCCTTCCGGCCCTGATCGAACACCGTGACGGCCTTCACCGGCTTCCGGGCGGGCTTGACCGCGACGAGGTCGGCGGACCGGAACGACGACCACTCCCTGCCGCTGTACGTCTGCTTGCCCTTGACGGCGACGGGCGGGGCCAGCGGGTTGCCGCAGGCGCAGCGGACGCGGGGCACACCGCGGTCGTCGACCAGGACGGAGGTGCCGGCCTGCAGCACCGCCTGGTAGCTGGTGGGCGCGCCGTTCTTGTACCCGTGGTTGGTGACGCGGGTGTCCCAGCCCAGCCGGACCGGGGTCAGGGACCGCAGGTAGGACGGGACCTCGGAATGCCGGATGTGCAAGGGGGCGGCGAAGGCCTTCCCCTTGTCCGGGTGTCGGGCGAGGAACCCGATCTGCTGCTCGACGTCGCAGCTCGCGATGTTCCGCGTGCCCCCGTAAAGCCCTGGGTAGGTCCCGCTGACCTGGAGGGTACGGGTGCCGGTGCGGGGCGCGGCGGCCGCGGTGGGGTCGGCCGGAGTGACCGGTCCAGGGTCGCGGGCCTCGGCCGCCGTGACCGTCGAGGGCGTGAACGGATCGGGGCCGGCGGCCGCCGCGGCCTGGAGGAAGACCTCGCCGCCGGCCGCCTCGTTGCCGCCCATGACGGTGAAGGCGAGCACTGCTGCCGCCGTCATGGCCACCGCGGTGCCGGCGCTCAGCAGCGTCCGCCGCGACCGCCATCCGCGGGTCGGCGCGTCAGGGCGGCTCCGGTCCGGCGGCGGACCCGGATCGCCACCGCCGGTCGGCGGCCCCGGAGGCCCCTGCGGCGGAGGCGGGGGAGGCAGGGGAGGTCCCGGCGGCGGGGGCCCCGGCGGCGGGGGCCGCTCGTTCGACGGGCGGCTGGACAGGGGACCGGACGGCGGGCCGGTGGGGCGCCCGGGCGGCGGAGGTACGGGCGTCACGACGCTCTCCCCCCGGCGTAGGACATCGGAAGGACGATGGTGGTCGGCATGTGATCGCTCCTTGCTGCCGTGACGACCTCCGCGGGTGGACGCGGGCAGGGCCCCCTCTTCTCCGTGAGCCCATGTCCCGAGTAAGCCCCCGGCCGCGGGGCACGTCACGTTCCGACTTCTCGGGTCTTGACAGCCGACCGCCCCCGGCCGGGGGCCGGAGCCGCCCGTGGTCAGGCGATGGTGCCGCCGCCGTCGACGTACACCGTCGAGCCCGTGGTGTACGGGTTGTCGGCGAGGAACAGGACGGCCGCGGCGACGTCGGCCGGTTCGCCGACGCGGCCCACGGGCAGGCGGCCGGCGGCCGCCCCGTACATGGCGTCGCGGGCCTCGGCGGCCAGCCCGTCCCACAGCGGGGTGCGCAGCAGGCCGGGCGATACGGCGTTCACCCTCAGCGGGGCGTACTCCAGGGCCAGGCCGCGCACGAGGGCCTCCAGGGCGGCGTTGACCGCACTCTGCAGGGCGGATGCCTTCCCCGGGCGCTGCGAGAGGTAGCCGGCGACGAGGGTGAGGGATCCCGCCGGGTCGATCGAGACCGAGCGGGCGACGCGGTACGCGCCCCAGAACTTGCTGTCCATGGCGGCGTACGCGTCGGCGAGGGGGAGGGTGTCGACGCGTCCCATGGGGGTCTCGGCGGCGGACACGACGACGTGGTCGAAGGTGCCGGCGGCCTCGGCGAACTCCTCGACCTCGTCGTCGGAGCGGATGTCGAGGGTCTGGGCGGTGGACGTGCCGGCGAGCGGGGCGAGTTCGGCGAGGGCCGCCTGGAGCTTGTGCGGCGAGCGGGAGGCGATGACGGTCTCGGCGCCGCGCCCGGCGAAGTCGCGGGCGGTGGCGAGGCCGACACCGGAGGTGCCGCCGACGATCAGGACGCGGCGGCCTGCGTAGCTGGTCATGGGGGTGTTCCGTCTCCTGTTGCTGGGGGATGGGGGTGGTGGAGGGGCGTCAGGCGGCGGGGGTCGTGGGTACGGGCGCGGGGAGGTCCTCGGAGCGGAGGCGGGCGTACGAGGCCCGCTCCAGGTCGGTGATCTGCACGGAGAGGTCGCAGGCGGTTTCGCGCAGGGTGCGGGCGAAGGCGCGGGTGAGGACGGCGAGGGCAGCCTCGGCCATGGCGGCCTTGGTCTGCGGGGACTTGCCGGCGAAGGTGCGCACGTCGAGGTTGGCGAACGACTGCTCGCGGCTGCCGTCGCCGAGGGCGTACGCGTCCATGCGGACGGCCCGGCTCTTGAAGTCCTGGGGGCGGTAGCCGCCGGCGGCGGCCAGGGCGGTGTGGACCTCGGCGAAGAGGGCGACCGGGGCGAACGGGTCGCGGACGTTGGCCGAGTATTCGAGGACGAGGTGCGGCATGGGAGACCTTTCGGAGGGGGTCAGCGGGTCAGCGGGTGGCGGCGGGGGCCGCGGTGCGCGCGGCGGCCGGGGCGGGGGCCGCGGCCTTGCGGATGCCGGTCGCGCTCAGCGCGGCGGCGACGGCCAGGGCGATGACGGCGGAGACGAGGGCGGCGCGCAGGCCGGAGGTGAAGTGCTCGGAGGCGGCCTGGCCGACGAGGAGGCCCATGGCGGCGACGCCGATGAGGCCGCCCAGCTGGCGGGAGGCGTTGAGGACGCCGGAGGCGATGCCGGCGTTGGCCGGGTCGACGGCGCCGAGCATGGCGTTGGTCATGGCGGGGACGACGAGGCCGATACCGAAGCCGGCGACGAGGAACTGCCCGATCACCGCCGGGTACGAGCCCGAGCCGACGGCCGGGATGGTACCCAGGTAGCCGAGGGCCGCCAGGACGTTCCCGACGAGCAGGACGGCACGGGCGCCGTACCGCTTGACCAGCGGGCCGCAGGACAGGTTCGCGGCCATGATGGCGCCGGTCATGGGCAGGAACGCGAGGCCCGCGGTGATCGGCGAGTAGTCCCAGACCTGCTGGAAGAAGAGGCTGAAGACGAAGATGAGGCCGTAGAAGGCGAAGTTCAGCAGCACACCGATGAGGGAGGTGGCGCTGAACGCGCGGCGGCCGAACAGGTGCAGCGGCAGCATCGGGTCGGCGCTGCGGCCCTCGACGACCAGGAAGCCGGCGAGTGCGGCGGCGAACACCACCAGGCAGGTGACGACCAGGGCGGAGCCCCAGCCCTGGGCGTTGGCCTCGACGACCGCGGTGGTCAGGGCGCCGAGGCCGACGATGGCGAGCAGCTGGCCGGGCAGGTCGAGGGAACGGCGGCGGGAACGGTCACGGGCCGGGGCGGCCTGGGCGTAGCGCTGGGTGAGGAGGATTCCGACGGCGGCGATGGGCAGGTTGACGTAGAAGATCGAGCGCCAGCCGAGGGAGTCGACGAGGAGGCCGCCGACGACGGGGCCGAGGGCGAGGGCGAGGCCGCCGGCGGCGGCCCAGAGGCTGACGGCGCGGGTGCGGCGGGCCGGGTCGGGGAAGTTGGTGTTCACCAGGGAGAGCGAGGACGGCACGATCATGGCCGCGCCGATGCCCTGGAGGACGCGGGCCGCGATGAGGGTGACCAGGGTGGGGGCGGCTCCGCAGGCCAGGGAGGTGGCGGCGAAGAGCGCGAAGCCCAGGACGAAGATGCCCTTGGGGTCGAAGCGGTCGCCGAGCGCCCCCGCGGTGAGGAGGAACGCGGCGAAGGTGAGGGTGTAGCCGTTGATCACCCACTCCAGGCCGGAGAGGCTGCCGCCGAAGTCGGCGGCGAGGGCCTTGGTGGCGACGTTGACGACGCTGACGTCGAGGATCACGACCACGAAGCCCAGGCAGGCCGCGAAGAGGGTCGGTCCGGGCCGGGCTGCGGCGGGGGTTTCATGGCGAGTCACGTGCTCGTCCTTTCGTCGGTGCGGAGGGGCTGGGGCTCCCGGGGCCGACCCGGGTCGGCCCCGGCGGGGCGTGGGGCGGAGCGGGGCGGGGCGAGCCGGTCTCGGCGGCGCTCGGTGCGGGATCGGGCCGGCCCGACCGCGGGGGTCGGTCGGGCCGGCACGACGTGCCCGGCGCCGCAGGGCCGCACGGGCTCTGACCGGCCCCACGGCCCGGAGGGGCCCGGTGGCCGGGCGGATCCGGTGGCCCCGGTGGCCCCGGGCGGCACGGGGGTCGCGGAACAGGGCGACTCCGTAGAATGTTCGTCGAGAGACGAACACTTCGGAGTGTACGCACGGCGTCGAACACTCCGCAATCGGTGACCGGCGCGATCCGGCCACCCCGGAACGGACGGAGAACCGCCATGGCGGCAGCAGACGCCCACCCCGCGCCGGCAGAGCGGCGCCGGGTCGCGGCGCCCCCCGCGGACGCGCCGGGCCACCGCGTACCGCCGGTCCACACCGACCCGGCCGAGGTACCGCTGGAGGCGGCCCTGCTCGCCCTGGCCGACCCGGTACGGCGCACCCTCGTCCGCGAACTCGCGGGCGCCGACGACTGGGAGCGGTCCTGCGGGAGCTTCGACGTGCCGGTCACCAAGGCGACGCTGAGCCGGCACTTCGCCGTCCTGCGGGACGCCGGGCTGCTGGAGCAGCGCGACTCCGGGCCCAAGCGGCTCAACCGGTTGCGGCGGCCGGAGTTCGACGAGCGCTTTCCCGGACTGCTCGACCTGGTGCTGCGGCCGTAGCCGCGGATGGAGCTGCGGACGGACCGGCGCCGGCGGGGCCTCCCGGCCGGAGCAGGCGCTCGTGCAGGGCCCGCGCCACCGCCCGCGCCGTGGCCGGGTCCGTGGCCGGAGTGCCGTGGGCGAGGGCGAGGGAGAGCCCGCCGGCGAAGGTCGCGGCGTGCAGCACCAGCGCGTAGTTGGCTCCTGTCCGGTTCACGACCGTCCGGAAAGCGGTCACCCGGCCCGCGTGGGTGCCGAGCGCGGGATCGACGACGCCCACGTTGGTGATGCAGATCCCGGGCGCCGCGGTCGCGGCGGCCGCCGCCCCCACCGCCTGCCGGATCGCTGCGTGGTCGCGCCGGGGCGGGAGCCAGCGGGCGTCCGCCTCCCGCAGCGCCGCCCCGTACGCCCGGGCGGTCGCGTCGGTGCGGCCGGCGGGGTCCGGGCGTACGGGGACGCCCACCACATTGATGAAACAGCCGACGTCGGGGAGCACGGCCTCCGGATACCGCCCCCGCAGGGAGACCGCGGTGAGCAGCCGGACCTCCGGGCGGCCCGCGACCCCGGTCCAGGCCTCGGCGAGGGCCGCGCCCAGGAACTGGTTCACCGTCACTCCCCGGGCGCGGCACCAGGACTTCAGCGCGGTGGTCTGCTGCGGGGTCAGTTCCAGGGCCGTGAAGTCGGCCGTGCGGTCCGCCCACCGGGCGGCGGCCGCGAACGGCACGGGCTCCGGGAGCACGGCCGGGGGCTCGCCGGGCGCCTCGGGCGCACCCGGCGGGCGGTATTCCAGCTCGTCCGCGTCCGGCGGAAGGCGACGAACGTCCGTGAAGGGCTGCACCACCCCGGCGCCGGCCCCGGCCCCGGCCCCGGCCAGCGGAACGGCCGCCGCGCCGCGGCCCGCCGTGACCGGCAGGCGGTCGAGGAGCGCCCGCAGGACGGCGCCCGTCGAATGCCCGTCCGAGATCGCGTGGTTGCGGGTGAAGAACAGGTGGGTCTCCCCCGTCGCCCGGACCGCGCGCAGCCGCCACAGCGGGCCCCCGGTCGGCAGGACGTCGTTCAGCTCCGCACGGAGCACCTCGTCCGGGGTACGGGCCCCCGGGAACGGTCCGTACCGCATCTGCTCGGCCTCCGGGCCCGGCGGCCCCTCGCGGAACCACAGCCCGTCCGGCCGCTCCTCGATCCGCAGCCGCAGCAGCGGCACGTCCTGCGCCCAGCCGCGCACCGCCCGCTCCAGCACGGCGTCCGGCAGGGCGCCGCGGACCGAGAGCCGGGTGGCGACCTGCGTGGTGCCGCGCATCAGCGCGTGGGTGTACGCGAACGCCGCCTCGACATCGCTGAGCCGGCGCGGCACACCGGCCGGGAGCGGCGCACCGGCCGGGCTCACCGCCCCCACTCCTGCCCGCTGCGCCCGTCCGCGGGCCGGCCCCAGGCGAGGGGGTGGGCGAACCGGACCCCGTGGCTGGTCACGTCGACGGCCACCCGGTCGCCGTCGGCGGTCCGGAAACCGCCGTGGAAGCTGCTGCGGTCGGCGCCGATGTAGACGTAGTGGACGCGGCCCGGCCGGTGCAGGGACCGGTGGGCGAACAGACGGTCCATCATGGCCGCCACGTCGTAGTGGATGGCGTCGGTGCCGGTCGTGAACGTCCCCTTCCAGGCCGGGGCGCCGTCGCGCTCGATGACGACCTCGCCGGTCGCCGAGCGCGGCGGGGCGTCGAGGTGCAGCCAGGGGGCGATGCCGGCGTCGCAGAGCTTGGCGTACGACAGGTGGCCGGCGTGCTGCTTGAACCGGCCGATGTCGGTGAGGTCGTTGCCGAAGGTGTGGCCGGCGTACCGGGGCACGCCGTCCGCGTCGCCGACGTACACGAGGACGACCTCGGCCTCCTCGCACACGGCGATGGCGTCCCCGGGGACCGAGAGCGGCTCCCCCGGCAGCCTGAGGGTGTCGCCGAGCCCCTTGACGAACCAGTTGGGCTGGTCCGGGACACCGGTGTCGATCTTGACGTTGTGGGTCATCATGAAGCCGCTGACCAGGGCGTCGCCGATGTGGGCGGGCAGCAGCGGCGGTCGCATCCGCACCAGGTGGCGGTCCTCGGCCGACACCTCGACCGCGGGCCGGTCCGCCAGCAGTGCGGTGACGGCGGCGGCCCGGTCGTCCGCGCCACCGGTCCGGGCGAGGAGGGCGGCGAGGTCGTCGTCCTCGCGGAGCCGGTGCAGGCGCAGCGGGGCGTCGTCGTCGGGGATGCCCAGCCCGATGTGGCGGGCCTGGTCGTGGGTGCACTCGAAGAGCACCGTCATGGTCGGATCTCCTTGGGGCGTCTGCGCGTCAGTACGTCGGAGGGTCGGGGTGCGGGGGCATCGGGCGTCGGCGTCGGCGTCGGGCGTCGGGCGTCGGGCGTCGGGGTCAGTCCATGAGGATTTCGACGAGGACCGGCTTGCGGTGGGCCTTCAGATGGGCGACCGCCTCGCGGACCGTGGGTGCGACGTCGCCGATCTTCTCGACGCGGGGCAGCGCGTGGAGCCCGTACGACCGGGCCATGGCGACGAAGTCGACGGGGTGGTCGTAGAAGCTGGTGGCGATGTGCGCGCGGTCGATGTCGCGGTCGCGGTTGCCGGCGATGCGCTGGGCGTGCTGGGTGGAGTTGAGGTAGAGGCGGTTGTTCATGACGACGACGAGCAGCGGCGCGTCCTGTGCGGCGAGCGTCCACAGGGCGCTCGGCGTGTAGAGGAAGTCGCCGTCCGCCTGGAGGTCGATGCAGACGGTGTCGTCGTCGCGGTGGGCGAGCGCCGCGCCGACGGAGGCCCCGAGGCCGTAGCCGAGCCCGCCGCCGCCGTTGAGGCCGAGGTAGCTGCCGGGGCGCTCCAGCGGCCACAGTTTCTTGACCCAGCCGTCGATGGTCAGGCTGCCGGTGTTGGCGAGGATCCACTCCTCGTCGCGGACGGCCTTGTGGATCTCGTCGACGGCACCCGCGACATGGATGTGCTCACGCTGCTTCAGTTCCTCGGCCTCGCGGGACCAGTCCGCGCGGGCCCGTACGTGGGCGCCGGCGAGGGCCGCGGTGCGCTCGTCGCGGCGCGCGGTGAAGCCGGGGTCTGCGAAGGGGCCGGCCGGGTCGTCGGCGACGGTGCGCAGGGCGGCGATCGAGGCCGCGGTGTCGGCGGCGATCGACCGGGTGACGGGCACGAACTGCTGGTAGTCAGCGGCCCATTTGCTCGTGAGGAGCTCGTTGAAGCCGAGGGTGACGACGTCGGCGCCGTTGGCGGGGAGGCCCTGGTCGGTCAGCGGGAGGAAGGCGCCGAGCGCTCCGACGAGGTCCTGGACCTCCAGTGCGATGACCAGGTCGGCATCGGCGACGACCTCGGTGCCGGTGTGGCTGACGTTGAGGGGGTGGGTGTTGGGGAAGTTGAGGCGGTTGCCGCGGTCGATGACGGCCAGGCCTAGGGACTCGGCCAGGGCCACGAGCGGGGCCACCGTCTCGGGGTCGCGGCCGGAGAAGTCCACGACGAGGACGGGCATGCGGGCGGCGAGCAGCCGTCCGGTGAGGTCCCGCACGGTCTCCCCGTCGAGCGGGGGCAGCCGCGTGGGCTCGGTCGCGGTCGCCGGGTAGAGGCGTACGCCGTCCTCCAGGGGCTGCTCCTGGGTGTCGAAGTCGAGGGCGACGAACACCGGGGCGTGCATGGGGGTGTTCATCAGCTTGAAGGCGCGGGTGAGGGACTCGACCGTGGCGCGCTGGCCGACGGGCTGGTCGCACCACTTCACGTAGTCCTTGACGACGGACTCGATGTTCTGCGAGGTGTGGATCCAGTCGATCCAGGGGCGCCGCTTGCCGGCGTCGACGGGGCCGTTGCCGCCGAGCACGAACAGCGGGACCCGGTCGCACCAGGCGTTGAAGACGGCCATCGAGGCGTGCAGCAGGCCGACGTTGGCGTGCACGAGCACGCCCATGTGGCGGCCGCTGGCCTTGTGGTAGCCGTGGGCGATCGCCACGGCGATCTCCTCGTGGCAGGCCATCACGATCTGCGGTGCGACGGCGGCGTTGTCGGCGTGGACGAGGGAGTCGTGGACCCCGCGGAAGGAGGCCCCGGGGTTGAAGACGACCGTGTCGATGCCCTGCTGGTGCAGGAACTCCACGACCAGGTCGGAGAAGTAGGTGGTCGTCATGCGTGGTGGTCCTCGATGCGGTCGGTACGGGGGGCGGAGTGGGCGCCGACGGGGTGGGCGGCGGCGGAGTGGGCGGCGGCGGGCGCCGCGGGGCGCCAGGCCGGGTCGCCCTCGGTGCGTCGGGCAACGGCCCAGCGGTCGGCCCGGGCGTTGAGTTCGAGGCCGAAGCCGGGGCCGGTGACGGGGCGGACGGTGTTGGCCTCCCGGTCCACGGCGGGCCGCGGGGAGACGATCATGTCGGGGAAGAAGCGGTCGGACTGGCCGGCCTCGACGGTCAGGGCGTCGGGGTGTCGGAAGGCCAGGGCCCGGCCCGCGGTGATCAGCGGCCCCACTTCGGCGACCTGCACGCCGATCTGGAAGCCGAGGCCGTGCTCGCGGGCGAACGCGGCGAGCCGGGCCGCCGCGACCGGGCCGCCGTTCTTGGCGACCCGGATGTTGAGGGCGTCGCAGGCGCCGTGGGCGACGGCCGCGCGGGCGTCGTCCAGGGTGCACACGGACTCGTCCAGCATGATCGGCAGACCGCCCTCGGCGCGGAGCCGGGCGAGTTCCGCCCAGGCCCGCTGGGGCAGCGGCTCCTCGATGAAGGTGGCTCCGGCGTCCCGCAGGGCCTGCACGTGGCCGAGGGCCTCGTACGGGGTCCAGCTCATGTTGGCGTCCACCATGACCGGGACCCGCTCGCCGAGGCGGGCCCGGATCCGGGCGACGGTGCGGACGTCGTGCGCGATGTCGTACGAGGCCTTGACCTTGATGAAGTGGAACGGTCCGCGGGTGTCGAGGAACGCGTCGGTGTCGAGGCTGAGGTCGAGGACCTGGGAGACCGGCAGGGCCGCGGGGGGCCCGGCGGCTGCGTCACGCGGTCCGCCGGGAACCAGTTCCGCGCCGGACAGGCCCAGCCGCTTGCCGAGCAGGTCGAGCAGCGCGGTCTCCACGAGGCAGTGCAGGTTGGTGCCGCCGGGCAGACGGTAGACGGCCGCGGCGCCTTCGCGGAGCAGCCGGGCGAGCAGGTCCACCGGGTCGGCGCCGCGCAGGCTCGCCGCGACGGCCTCCAGGGGGAGGCCCTGCAGGGCGGCCGTGACCGAGGCGGTGGTCTCGCCGGTCACGTACCGTCTCGGGGCGCACTCGCCGATGCCCCGGAAGCCGTCGACGTCGAGGGCGAGGACGAGGCTGTCGGAGGCGGAGCGCTTGCGGGCGGGATGGTCGAAGCCGACCGCCATGGGCAGTTCGACCCGGTACAGCCGGGCCGTTGCCGGCTCAGGCATTGCGGTCCAGCCCCTGGAGGAGGGTGAAGGCCGAGGCCCAGTCGACCAGCCGGGACCGCACGTCGGTGTAGAAGAGGTAGTGCTTGTCGGTGGCGAAGCGGAGGAGTGCGCCGTCGCTGGCGGTCATCCGCAGGAAGGTCGCCTGCGCGTCGTCGAGGTCGACGATGGGGTCGGTGATCCCGGAGACGAAGGCCGCGGGCACCGACGGCAGGGTGCGCTGCGGGTCCATGTACATGCGCTCCAGCTCCAGGAGGGTGGCCCGGGAGCGGCGCGTCAGCAGGCGCACGGCCAGGTCGTCGTGGTCGATGAAGTGCCGGTGGCGCGTGTCGTCGGTGAAGTCCTCCGACTTCAGTCCGGCGTCCCACGGCTCCTCGCCGGTGTCGGCGGCGAGCGCCCGCCGCTGGTCCTCGTCGAGGGTGGCGTGGAGCTTGCCGAGCCAGGCGGAGCAGAAGACGGCCGCGTCGTAGCGGGTGGTGAAGCCGGGGTGGTGGAGCAGGGCGGCGAGGAAGGAGCCGCCGAGGCAGTGCCCGAACAGCGACAGCGGCGCTTCGTCCCCGATCATGCCCCGGACGTGCGCGATCGCCGTGGTGTAGTCGTCGAGGACGGTCCGCGCGCCGGGCAGCTCGTTCCGGGGGCCGCCGCTGATGCCGCTGCCGCGCCGGTCGAGGACGAAGAAGGCGATGTCGTTGTCGGCGAACTGCGGCCCGACCTCCCACAGCCAGCCGGCGTGCGACTGGAGTCCGTGGAAGTAGAAGACGGCGCCCTTGACCTCGCCCCTGGGGCGCCACAGGTGCAGGGCGAGTTCCGCGCCGTCGACCGGCAGGCCGATGATCTCCCGACGGATGTTCTGCGGAGGCCTCTTGGTCTCGATCATCTGTGTGCGCTCCCCTTCAGTGTGCGGTGACGGCGTCGACGAAGTCGATGTCGCGCTGGAACGGCTTGTACTTGTACTGCGTGGCGTTGCCGGCCTGCCTGCGGCTCTCGACGTACGCGCTGATGGCGTCGGGTCGTACGGTGAGCACCTCGATCGGTCCGAGCCGGCCGCTGTCGCGCTTGGACGCGTACTCGATGTTGATCTCGTGCAGGGCGCCGTCGACGGCGGCGGAGAGGGTGCGGTCGAGTTCCGCGGAGGGCTCGGGCACTTCGGCGACGACCACGTAGCTCGGCGGTTCGGCCCAGCGGGGGCCGCACATGTAGAGCCCGGTGCGCAGGCCGGAGGCGGCGAGGCCGCGGGTGATGGCCTCGGTGACCTGGGCCTCGGTGATCTTCTCGCCGGTGAAGGAGTGGAAGATGCCGTCGCGGTGCACGAAGTGGACCCAGGGGGTGCCGTCGACGACCCGGTCGACGTGGTAGACGTCCCCGGTCCACAGCCGGTAGAGGCCGTTGCCCTGAGTCATGATGAGGTGGTAGTCGCGGCCCTGTTCGACCTCGTGGACGAGCAGGGTGTCGATCCGCCCGCCCGCTTCGACGAGTTCGCCGAGCGGCACGTCGGCCGGGACGAACTCGAAGAACGCCTGGCCCACGGCGAGGGGCTGGCTGTGGAGGGAGTCGTCGACGGGGATGGTGGTGACGCCCTCGGTGCCGCAGCTCATGAAGGGGAGCTTGGCGACGCCCGGGAACACGGCGTCCAGCTGGGCCGCGTACAGCCCGGCGGAGGCGGACAGCCAGCAGGTGTAGAGGGTGAGGGAGGGCCAGAGGTCCTTGAGCGTGAACCGCGGTGTCCGCAGGACCCGTTCCAGGTGCGCCGCTGCGTGCTCGTCCGGCTCGGTGTGGGGACGGCCCTCCAGGGTCCCCGCGCGCAGGTCCCGCACCAGGGCCGGACCGTGCGCCTCCACCAGGTCGCGGAGCGAGAGCAGGGTGCTGGGGTTGATGGAGGAGATGTAGTGCAGGTCCTTGCCGACGAGGTGGCGCAGCCGGTGGTACATGCGGCCCTCGTGGCCGGCGGGGACGTCCGGCCCGAACCACGGGGACTCGAACCACGGGGGGTTCCAGTCACGGCTGTTGATCTGCGGGTGGCGGTTGCTGACGGCCTGGTGCTCGATGCCGTGGACGAAGTCGAAGACGTCCTCGCGGACCGTCTGCGTGTCGAGGGTGGCGTACGGGTGGTCGAGCAGCTCGGGATGGTGCTCCAGGTAGGTCCCCCACATCGCCTTCATGGCCGGGATGCGGTAGGTGAGGAGCCAGTGCAGGGTGTACGGGACCCGCTTCGGGGTTCCGGTGGTGCCGCTGGTCTTGAGCCAGCGCATGACGGGGCTGCAGGTCAGGATGCCGCCCTTGGTGCGGGTCTCGCGCTCGATCTCGGGGACGAAGTCCTCGTAGCGCATGACCGGCAGGACCGAGCGGAACCGGTCGTGGTCGGCGGCGACGGCGTCGTAGCCGCGCTCGCGCCAGTGGACCGACCCGGCGCTCATGTCGATGACATCGGCGAGCACCCGGCGCTGGGCGGTGAGCGGGTCCTTCAGGTCGACCAGCAGGTCCTGGCGGGCCTGCCGGCACTCCTGCGCGAAGGGCTCGCGCCGCTCCAGCCAGTGCTTCTGCCAATGCGGTATGTCCACAACTGCTCCCGAAAAGGTATGGATCCGGGCCGCTGCGGCCCGAAAACGTCTCGAACGTCAGGGGACGGAGGGGTGGGAGGGGAACCGCGGCGCGGTCAGCGGTCGATGTAGGCCATCATGCGGTCGTTGTAGCGGGGCCCGGCGACCTGGTCGCGGCGGACGGCCGCGTCGACGGCGGCGAGGGAGTCGGCGTCGAGGCGGACGGCGGCCGCGGCGGTGTTCTCCTCCAGGTAGCTGCGCCGCTTGGTGCCGGGGATCGGCACGATGTCCTCGCCCTGGTGCAGCGCCCAGGCGATGGCCAGCTGGGCGGGGGTGAGGCCGCGGGCCTCGGCGAGTGCGCGCACGGTGGCGGCGACCGCCACGTTCTGGTCGTAGTTGGCGCCCTGCAGGCGCGGGTCGTGGTGGCGGAAGTCGTCCTCGGGGTAGTCCTCGGCGCGCAGTACGCCGCCGGTGAGGAAGCCGCGACCCAGCGGGCAGAAGCCGACGAGTCCGATGCCGAGCTCGCGGAGCACCGGCAGGACGTCGTCCTCCAGGTTGCGCTCCCAGACGGAGAACTCGCTCTGCACGACGGACAGCGGGTGGACGGCGTGGGCGCGGCGGATCGTGGAGACGCCGGCCTCGCACAGGCCGAGGTAGCGCACCTTGCCCTGTTCGACCAGGCCGGCCATGGCCCCGACGACCTCCTCGATGGGGACCTTGGGGTCGACGCGGTGCTGGTAGAGCACGTCGACGTGGTCCGTGCCCAGGCGCTTCAGCGAGGCCTCGACGACCTCCACGATGTGCGACGGGCGGCTGTCGGCCTCGGCGGTGGTGCCGTCCTTGAGCTTCATGGGGAAGCCGAACTTGGTGGCGATGACGGCCTGTTCGCGCCGCCCCTTGAGGGCCTGGCCGAGCAGCACCTCGTTGTCGTACGGGCCGTAGGCCTCGGCCGTGTCGAAGAGGGTGTACCCGAGTTCCAGGGCCCGGTGCACCGTCGCGATGGACTCGCGGTCGTCGGTGGCGCCGTACCACTGGCTCATTCCCATGCAGCCGAGGCCGAGTTCGGAGACTTCGAGGCCCTGGCTGCCCAGCTTGCGCAATCCAAGCATGCGTCACTCCTTGTTCGAGAAGGCGGGGTTGGGGCAAGGGGCCGGACCGGGCGGGGGAGGCCGGACCGGCCACTCACGACCGGAACTCAAGCACAAACATGTACTTGAGTTCAACTGTTGACCCAAGGCCAGATTCGACTTCGACGATCAGCCGCGAGCGGCCCGGCCAGCACGGGGCGGATGTCGCCAACTCCGGGTGAACCGGGCGGGTCTGCGAGGTAACAGAGCAGGTCGCAGGCCTTTAACGCCGTCTTTACAAAGGACTGGAGAACAAGTTTGGCCTTACATGTATTTTTGGACTGGTCACCGATCAGGAAGGCGCTTCAGTGGACACAGTTGGCGCGATTGCGATCGTCGGCATGGGATGCCGGTTCCCCGGAGCCGCGGGGACCGACGAGTTCTGGCACCTGCTCGAACGGGGCGGCGAGGCGGTCACCGCCGTGCCCCGCGACAGGTTCGACGCGGAGGCCCTCTACGCCGGACCCGCCCCGGCCCCGGGCCGGTTGAGATCCCGGCACGGCGGCTTCCTCGACGACGTGCACGCCTTCGACGCGGCCTTCTTCGGGATCTCGCCCCGCGAGGCACGCACGATGGACCCGCAGCAGCGGATGCTGCTCCACGTCGTGTGGGAGGCCCTGGAGGACGCCCGCATCCCGCCCTCCTCCCTCGCGGGCAGCACCACCGGCGTGTTCGTGGGCCAGGCCACCGCCGAGTACGCCGATGCGCTCGGCGCGGTCGGCACGGGCGACATCCGTGCCATGGCGGGCAGCGGACTGCGGGCCGTCACCTCCGGGCGGGTCAGCCACGCACTGGACCTGCGCGGACCGAGCCTCACCCTGGACACGGCCTGCTCCTCCTCGCTGGTGGCCGTGCACACCGCGCGTCAGAGCCTGCTCGCCGGCGAGTGCGACCTGGCCGTGGCCGCCGGGGTCAACGTCATCCTCTCCCCGCGCGACGCCATCGCCTACTCACAGGGCGAGATGCTCTCGCCGGACGGCCGCTGCAAGTTCGGCGACGCGTCCGCCGACGGGTTCGTGCGCAGCGAGGGGATCGGGGCGGTCCTGCTCAAGCGCCTGCCCGACGCCCTCGCGGACGGCGACGACGTCCACGCCCTGCTGCTGGGCAGCGCCGTCACCAACGACGGCCGGGGCAGCGGGCTCCTGCTCCAGCCCGCCGTCTCGGGCCAGGTGGCGATGCTCACCGCGGCCTGGCGCAGCGCCGGGATCGCCCCGGGGCAGGTGGACTACGTCGAGGCGCACGGCACCGGCACGACGGTGGGCGACACCGTGGAACTCCGCGCCCTGGCCGAGGCACTGGCCGCCGACGACGCGGAGCAGGACGGGGAGCACGGCGGAGCCGGGGAGGGCCGGAGCATCGGGAACCGCGGGCGCCGTCCGCTGCTCACCGGATCCGTGAAGACCAACATCGGGCACGCCGAGGCGGCCGCCGGCATCGCCGGCCTCATCAAGGCCGTCCTGATCGCCCGGCACCGCCGGGTACCCGCCTCCCTGCACGCCACCACCCCGCACCCGCTCCTCGCCGAGGAGGGGTCCCCGGTCGAACTGGTCCGTCACACCACGCCGCTGCAGCCGCGGGGCGAGCGCGCCGTGCTGGGGGTCAGCTCCTTCGGGCTCTCCGGCACCAACGCCCACGTGGTGGTCGGGGAGTACCGGGAACCGGGCCGGGCGGAGAACGAGCGGGCGGAGTCCGGCAGGGGCCGGGCGGAGGGTGAACGGGCGAAGAGCGCATCCGGTGGGGTGTCCGGGGCCGCCGAGCTGCTCGTGCTCAGCGCGCGTTCGTCCGCGTCCCTGCTCGCGCTGGCCGAGCGGTACGCCGCGCACCTCGAACCCGGTGGCGCCGGCCGGCCGCACCCGCTGCGCGAGACGTGCCGGTCCGCCGCAACGGGCCGGGACGCGCACCCCTTCCGCCTCTGGGCGGTCGGCACCACCCACGACGAGCTGGCCCGCACCCTGCGCCGGCTGGCGGCCGGCGAGCCGACCCCGGACGGGGGCGTCCACGAGGCCGGGTTCGGCGGCGCCCGCCGGGTGGCCTTCGTCTTCCCCGGCCAGGGGTCGCAGTGGCGCGGCATGGGCAGCGGACTGCTGGCCTCCTCCCCCGCGTTCCGCGCGGCCCTGGAGGAGTGCGATGCGGCCGTCCGGGAGGAGCTCGGCTGGTCGGTGGCCGACCTGCTGCGCGGCGGCGGGGATATATCCGACGCCGTCGAGGTGGTGCAGCCGGCCCTGTGGGCCGTCGAGGTGGCCCTGGCCGCGCACTGGCGGGCCATGGGGGTGGATCCCGACCTGTGCGTGGGCCACAGCATGGGCGAGGCGGCCGCGGCCTGCGTCAGCGGGGCCCTGTCGGTGCGCGATGCGGCCCGGGTGATCTGCCGCCGCAGCACGCTGATGCAGCGGCTGGCCGGGCGCGGCGCCATGCTCGCCACCGAGCTGCCGCCCGAGCAGGCCCGCGAGCTCGCGTCGGCGCACGAGGGCCGGGTGTGCGTGGCGGTGGAGAACTCCCCGCGGGCGACCGTGCTCGCCGGCGACCCCGAGGCCCTCGCCGCGATCGGGGCGGAACTGGAGCAGCGCGCCGTCTTCAGTCGCCCGGTCAAGGTGAACGTGGCCTCGCACTCCCCCGTCATGGACGAACTGCGCCGGGAACTGCCCGCTCGGCTGCGGGAGCTGCGGCCGGCCGTCCCGGGGATCCAGATGTTCTCGACGGTGCGCTGCGCCCCCGTGCAGGACGCCGAGCTGGACGGCGACTACTGGATGGACAACCTCCGGCTGACGGTGCGGTTCGCGGAGTCCGTGCAGCAGGTCGTGAAGACCGGGGAGGTCGTGTTCGTCGAGGTCGGCCCGCATCCGCTGCTCGCCCAGGCCCTGATCGACTGCCAGGAGGAGGCGGGCGTGCCCGTGGCCGTGGTGACGACGCTCGCCCGGCAGCAGGACGAGCCCCTGTCCGTCCTGCGCGCTCTGGGCCGGGCCTTCGCCCTGGGCGCGGCGGTCGACTGGCGGCGCCTGTACGGGGACCGCCCTGCGGGCGGCGGCCGGGCACGGGTGCCGCTGCCGCGCTACGCCTGGGACACCGACGAGCTCCGAGCGCAGGCGGCGCCCGTACCGGCGGTCACCGCCCCGGCGTCCGCGGCGGGAGCCGGCGGGTTCGAGCGGCGGGTGCGGCTGTCGCGGCTCGGACTGACCGAGTACGGCGGGGGCGTGCAGGCGTGGGGCCGGGCGGTGGTGCCTCCGGTGGCGTACTTGCGGCTGGTGGCCGAGACCGTACGCGACCTCGCGGGAGACGGGCCGGTGACGCTGGAGGACGTCCGGCTGGAGGGAGCCCTTCGACTTCCCGCGGCGGGATCGGCCGACGAGCTGCCGACCATGCTCCGGATCGTGTGCGAACCTGCGCCCGGGGAGGAGGCGTACCGGTTCGTCGTCGATGCGGTCCCCGGTGGTGGGACGGATGGCGCGGGCACGATCGTCCGGTGCGTGTCGGGCACCGCCCGGCCCTGCGGGCAGCCGCAAGCCGTGGACCTCGACGGTGCGCTGACCCGGTGCGGGGAGTACGTACCGGCCGGCGAGTTCTACCGACGGGCGGAAGGACGCGGTTACAGCGTATCGACCGCGCTGCGCGGCGTGCGGCAGCTGTGGCGGCGCGACGGCGAGGCCGTGGCCCGGCTCCACACGGCCGCGGGGGGCGGGGCCGCGGTGGAGGCGGGCCTGCTGGCCATGCTGGGGTCCTGGCCGCGGTACGGCGCCCCGGAGGACCGGACCCGGGCCTACCTGCCGGTGTCGTTCGAGCGGGTCTTCCTCGGGGAGGAGCCCGTCGGTGAGTTCTGGAGCACGGCCGGGTTCGCGCCCGGGCCGGGAGGCGGCGGGGCGCGTTGCGATGTGGCGCTCGTCGGGGCCGACGGGCGGGTGCTCGCCGAGTTCCGGGGCATCGCGCTGACGCCCCACGGGGAAGAACCGGTTCCCGCGCCGCTGTCGGCGGCGGCTACGGCGGCGGCTGTGGTTGCGGCTGCGGGAACGGCAGTTGCGGCCGGGGCCCGGCCCGCCGTGGTCACGGCGTCGCCCGTCGCCACCGCGGACGTCCACGCCCGGATCGCGGCGGTGCTCGGCACGAGCGCGGAGCGCCTCGACCGCAGGCGGCCGCTGGCCGACCTGGGCCTGGACTCCCTCATGGCCGTGCAGTTGCGGCGTATCCTCCAGGTCGAGTTCGGGACGGACATCCCGACGCGCCGGCTCCTCGACGGCGAGACCGCCGCCGGGATCGAGTCAGCCGTCACCCCTTCCATTGAACCGTGATGCATCGATGGACTATGGTGCAGAAATGGGTGGGCGAGGCATGCCGCCGCCCACGCGGCCGGGGGAGCTCGCCACCCGTCAACGGGAACACGCGACAAGCCCTTTGGGGCCGTAAGAGGAGACAGCCTATGACCGTCGAGCACACGCATGAAGTACCACCAGCCGGCAGGCGCGAGCGCAGCAGGCGGCGCGTGCACGACAACCTGTACAGGGCAGCCCTCGAGTTGTTCGCCGAGCAGGGATACGACGGCACCACGATCGACCACATCACCGAGCGGGCCGATGTGGCCCGGGGCACCTTCTTCAACCACTTCCAGAAGAAGGAGGACCTCGTCACCACCTGGGCCGAGCACCGCCGCCAGAGCCTCGAACGCGCGATGGAGTCGTCCCTGGCCCTCCAGGACGACGTCACCGTGCAGCTGGAGCGGTGCATGGCCACGCTCGCCGACTTCAACGAGGCGGAACAGGACCTGACCCGGGTGATGCTCACGGCCTGGGTGAAGTCGGGCCAGCCGCTCCTGGAGGAGCCGCACTACGCCGGATACGTGTTCACCCAGGTGATCTCTGCGGGCCAGGCCCGCGGCGAGGTCGCCGCCGACGTCGACCCGGTGCTGGCCGGCAACCTGCTCCGGGACGCCTACCTGGGGCTCCTCTACCGCTGGACCCAGGCGCCCGAGAGCCGGGCTCCGCTGCACGTGGAGCTGCGCGCCCTGTTGAGGATCGCCCTCACCGGCGTCCTCTCGTACGCCCAGCGCGGCTGGAGCCCCAGGGCGGCTCCGGGCACCGGGACGCCGTAACGCCCTCCGGCCGCCGTCCGGCCGGGTCGGGGGCGCGGGCCGACACCTGCCGCCCGCCCGCGCCCCCGGCCCACGGCCGTCGCCCGCGACCCCTGCGGCCACTCGGGGAGGGAGGTTGCCGTCCGGCCGGCTACTGCATCAGCTCGATGTGGGGATGCTCCGGCGCCGCCGGACAGACGTAGACCTGCTGTCTGTATCCGCTGCCGATCTGGATCCCTGTCGGTTGCAGCGTGTCGCGGTGGCGGGGGTCGGCCGGGGACGCGGCGGCCTGGTCCTCGTACGGGATCCAGCTGCGGCTGGTGCTGTCCCATTCGAACGTGTCGATGCTCAGCAGCGGGTCCATCGGGGTGTCGCACGCGGGGCAGGGCCGGGGAGCGGGGTCGGTGTAGCCCCACATGGGCCAGCCGCCGACCTTCCAGCCGGGGGCGACGGACAGGTGGCTCCCGTAGAACGAGGCCGGGTAGGGGGCGTAGGAGCTGTCCACACCGGCGCCGGCCGCCTGCCACCTGCTCCAATCCCCGATCTGCTCCCGCAGTTCCTTGCTCAACTCCATGGGGTCGGGGTACTCGGTGACCTGCTCCGGCGCGAGCACGCACGGCTCCGGCAGGTATTCCTCGACCACCAGGGGCGGCTCCGGGGGCGAGGTGAGGATCTCGGTGACAGCGGCTGCGGACCGCCAGACCAGCACGGTCCTGGGCATGTAGTGCTCCGGAGGGTGGTCGAAGGGGCACCACAGCACCTGGAGCAGATCCGCCCCGCCGTGCGCGGGCGGGCGCAACTCGGGGATGTCACGCACGTAGAGCTGGGCCAGGGGTACCAGGGCGACCGGGCCCTCGAGCCATGTGCTGTCGTGCCAGGTCTCGTCGGAGTTGAGCCGGTCCAGGACCGCTTGCTCCTCAGGCGTGTACTGGGGAACCTGGGGAGCGCCGTCCGGGTGCATCGCCTCGCTCGCCCGGATGCGCTGCTCGAGGCGCAGCTCGGCCAGCGCGTGCTCCCCACCCTCGTGCGGGGCGTCGCAGTGCGGCCACGGCTCGTCGGCGGGCCACAGCAGCGGCCCGCCGATCGAACTGTCGTGCACCGAAGGAGCTCCTCGGCGGGGATGTAACCGGGTCGCCGTGCGCGCCAGCGGGGCCAGTCGGGGGAAGACCGAGGTGACGTCGAGCGGTCGCGGTGGAGTGGTACGGACGATGTTCATGGCGACGATGCTGCCACCACCCTCTGACACCGGATGCCTGCGGTGTGGGGCCCGCCTAGACGCCGGGGGCGAAGGTCACGGGGAGGCTCATGGGGCCGCGCAGGCCGCCGGGGCGCCAGTGGATCTCCTTCGGCGGCACCGCGAGGGCGAGCCCCGGGAGTCGGCGCAGGGCCGTGCCGATGGCGATCCGGCCCTCAAGCCGGGCCAGCGGAGCGCCCAGGCAGTAGTGCACGCCGTGGCCGAACGCCAGGTGGGCGTTGTCCTGCCGGGTGATGTCCAGGCGGTCGGGGTCCGGGAACCGCCCCGGGTCGCGGTCGGCGATGGCCGAGGCGATCAGCACGGTCGCGCCGCGCGGAATCGCCACGCCCGCGATCTCGACGTCCTCGCGGGCGAAGCGGGCGATGCCGGGGCTGACCGGGCCGTCGTAGCGCAGGAACTCCTCGACCGCGCCCGACAGCAGCTCGGGGTCGGAGCGCAGCAGTTCGAGCTGGTCCGGGTGGGCCAGCAGCATGGCGATGCCGCCGCCGATCAGGTTGACGGTGGTGATGTAGCCGGCGGCCAGCAGCAGGAACACCATGGCGATGAGTTCGTCCTCGGTGAGCTGCTGTTCCTCGTCGCGGGCCGCGATGAGGCCGCTGAGCAGGTCGTCGCCGGGGTGGGCGCGCTTGTCCCGGATGAGGCCGGTGACGTACGCGCGCATGTGCTGCCACGCCTCGTTGACCACGGCCGGGTCCACTGGCTCCGCTCCCCGTGTGAGCATGCGGTCGGTCCAGTGCTGGAAGTCGTGGCGGTCGTCGACGGGGACCCCGAGCAGTTCGCCGATCACCGCGACCGGCAGCGGGAGCGCGAAGTCCGCGACGAGGTCGGCCCGGCCGACAGGGACGACCGCGTCCAGCAGCCGGTCGGTGAGGGCTTGGATGCGGGGCTCCATCGCGGCGACCCGTCGGGCGGTGAACGCCTTGGAGACCAGGCGGCGCAGCCGGGTGTGGTCGGGCGGGTCGCTGCGGAGCATGTTGCTCAGCATCGAGTCGCGCTCCGTCTCGGGTAGCTGCCGGAGGAGCCGCTGGTCGGCGGCGTCGCGCACGTCGCTGCTGAGGCGGGAGTCGGAGAGGGCCGCGAGCCCGTCCTCGTAGCGGGTGACGAGCCAGGCCTCCAGGCCGCCCGCGATGACGGCGCGGCGCACCGGGCCCTCTTCGCGCAGCTGCCGGTAGAGGGGGAAGGGGTCCGCGACGAAGGCCGGATCGGCGTAGGGCAGAAGGACCGGCCGCTCGCTCAAGATGCCTCCCGGAGGACGTCGCCTGCCTGTCGGGAACGAGGCTATCGGACCAAGTCGTTGCGAATGCCGGTTTTCGTTCCGTTGTACCGATGTGCACCTGCCTGGTGCGTGCACGGTGGATCGGGCGGGCCCATGGTCTCAGTGGGGGTCCCTAGCCTTGCGGCATGATCCGGACCACTGCTCAGGACGTCCTCCCGCCCGTGGCGCCCGTGCGCCGGCTCGCCGCACCGCTCACCGGGATCGCCGAGACCGTCGACCCGAGGAGTGTGCACAGGGCGGGCTGGATCTGGTGCTGGCCGCGCGCGTGCGCGAGATCGGGTACGCGCTGCTGTCCGGGCGGACCCTGCCGTTCCTGCTGGCCACGCCGACCTGGGACACGGGCGCGCTGGACGCGGCCGAGCTGGTCGAACGGCTCGCGGAGTACCGGCGTTCGGGCGTCCGGCCCGGAGCGGCCGACTTCGGTCAGGCGCTCCTGCGCGTACGCCGTGACGGCCCGGACGCCGCGGCGGCCGCCGCGGCCGCGGCCCGGCTCGGGACCGCCGAGGGCGACCGGCTCGCCGCCTGGCTCGGCCCCGACGGTGCGCCGGGGACGCCGCTGCGCCGGATCGGCGGACCCGGCCCGCGGGCCCACCGGTCCTGGGCTCGGCCCGGGGCCGCCGTGCCGCAGGTCGTCTTCGCAAGCGGTGGACGCCCGACCCTGCTGCGGGACTTCCCGGACGCCTTCCACTGGCCGGGGCGGCCGCACGAGGGGTTCACCCAGTGCTACCACTGGCACGGAGGGCACCCCGTACGGGCCTCGGTGCTGCCCGAGGACCGGGATGCGCAGGCCGCGTGGCTGCTGCCGTCGGTGACACTGGCCGCGACGGTCAGCGCCCACGGGGACGCCTGGATGCTGCCGCACCTCGCCCGGCTGGGCGCGCAGCACCCGGAGCAGCGACGTCCGGCGGTGCAGGCCCTGCTGGTGCTGGCAGCTCGGGGCGAGCTCGACGCCGGGCTGCTCGGCAGGGAACTCGCCGCCGTGGCGGTCCTCGGCACGGTCAAACCCAACCGGCTGGCGGACGCGGTCCGTTCGGTCGCGGAGGCGGGCGCGTGCGCCACGGTGTGGGCCGTCCTCGCCGAGGCGCTCCCGGGCTTCCTGCCGTCGGCGCGGGCTGCGGGCGAACTGCTGGCCGTCGCCGCCGACTGCGCGGAACGCAGCGGGGCGCGGGAACCGGTCCCGCCCGAGGTGGCGGCGGTCGCGGCCCGCCGCGGTTCCCACCGCCCGGCCGCGCCGGCCCGCCGCCTGGCCGCCGCCCTCACCGCCGCGTAGCGGATCGGGCGTGCGGCCCCGAGCGCGGCCCGCAGACGGGGCGGGCAGCCGCGTTTTCTCAGCCGTGCACCCCTTCGGTGGGGGCCGTGGCTCGGCCGAGCTCGGCGGCCGGAAAGGGTGTCCTCTTGCTCTCCGAAAGGAGCCGGTGGTGGAAGCCGTCCAGGACGACGGCGGCCCGCGCATGCCGCTCGACGATCGCTGCGATCTCCGGCAGCACACCGTCGGGCCTTCGACCCTCGATCCACTCCTGTAGGAACGCGCCCGGTTCCGTACCGCCCCGGAGGCGATCGACGAGGTGGTAGTGGAGGAGGTGGGCCGCCGTGTAGTGGCGGTCGTAGGCGAGATGGTCCGAGAGGAACTGCTCCTCGGCCGCCGAAAGCTCGAACCCTGAGCTCAGGGCCAGTCCGAAGTCCGCGAAGTAGATCAGCCGGCCGTCGGTCAGGACGTTGCGGAAGTGGGCGTCGAAGTGCACGAGCCCGCGGGAGCTCATGAACGCCGCACCCCGCGCCAGGGCGTCCTCCGCCCACGTGTAGGGAGAGCCGTCCCCGTCGGGCGCCGCGTTCTCCCGGTGCTCGTGCAGCCACGCACCGAGTGTCTGCGGCACGTGCTCCAGGAAGAGCACCAGGCTGCGGGAGGAGCGGCCGATGGCCTCCAGCCGCTCCCGTACGGCCCGAGACCCCTCCCAGTGTGCGACCGCGCCGTCGACTCCCCCGAACGCGTCCACGAACCCTTCGGGAGGGGAGTCGGGCAGCACGCGCCAGTGGTACGTCAGGGGAAAGCCCTCGTACTCCCTCCCCAGGACCCAGTGGGTGGTCATGGTGTGGACGGCGAGCTCCCGCCAGGCACCGAACCCGGCCGAGCCCACTCCGTACTGGTAGAACGTCGGCAGGCCGAACAGGTTCGCCGTGGACCGGACGTTCTCCGGCCGGGTCTCGACGTCCGTCAGCGGCACCCTCTTGACGAAGACCCGCGTCCCGTCGACGTCCAGTTCCGCGCACCGGCCGCCGATGCCGGATCCGACCGGAGGAGCGGACGCCACGACCTCGCCGAGTCGCCGGTCGCTCAGCAGGGACAGACGGGTGGCCGTGGCCCCGTAGGCAGCCAGCCGCGCGGCGTGGCGGGACTCAAAGTGGGGCATCGACGGCTCCTCGGTGCCCCGGACCAGGGCGGCGGCGATCACATGACGATCATGGACTGTATCCGGCGCCCCGGGGCCTCGTGCCGGGCGGTCAGGCGTCCGTGACGGCCAGCCATATCTGGAGTTCGTGGTCGCCGTCGCCGACCAGGCAGTAGGACTGGAGGACCAGGTGGCGGCCGTCCTTGGTCTCCCATGTCGCCGACCACTCGCCGTCGCCGCTGCGGAGGCAGCTCACCACGTCCGTGAGGGGATCGCCGAAGCGCTCGCGCAGGCGCTGCTCCAGGGTGTCGAGCATCTCGTCGAAGCAGGTCTGGGCGTTCTCCAGGAGGAACGGGTACTCGGAGAGCCATTCGGCGGCCAGCCAGGTGCTCGCGATCACGAGCATCGCGCCGTTCTCGGTGCACTCCAGGTCGTACTCGTCGAGTTCCGACAGGTCGTACGGGTCCTCGTTGCGGTCGAAGATCAGTGAGCAGGGGTGGAACGCGCGGGCCGGCAGGTCCAGGAGTTCCTGCACCACCGTCGCGACGTCGCCCTCCCAGGCCTCGGTGTGGTCGACGTACGTCCGGGGGTCGCCCGCGAGGAACGGGTCGTGGCGTTCGAAGGTGCCGGGGGCTGCGGAGCCCCGCCAGACCGTCTCGCCCGCCGCGTTCCGCAGGGTGACGGCGCTGCCGTCCCCGGCGCCGGCCTCGACCCGGCACACGTCCCGGCCGTCCCGGCCGACGTGGACGACGTCCCCCTCGTCGGTGAGGAAGGGGGCGAGGCCGTGCCCGCCGTCGAAGCCGACGATCCAGCTGTCGGAGTCGGTGAGCGGTTCACGGTGCGGGGTGACGGTGAAGGAGCCGTCGGCGCGCAGTACGCCCCACGCCTCCGGGTCGAGGGCCCGGGCCACCGCCGCGCCGCCGGCGTCGAAGCGGTCGGCCCACTCGTACTCGTCCGCGATCGCCCACGCGCCGGTGGCGTCCAGGAAGCCGCGCACGAAGTCGTCGCCGACCTTCAGCAGCCCGCAGGCCAGTGCGTCGTCCATCTCCCCGTTGCGCCGGATGACCACCTCGCCGCGGGGGTTGACGAATCCCGCGAACGAATCGCCGATGACGCCGCCGATGACGTACGCGAGGCCGTTCTCGTCGAAGGCGTTGAACAGTCGGAAGCGCGGCTCGACGACCCACTCCCCCGTGGCGTCGATCAGCCCCCACTCCTCGCCGATCATGGCGGGCGCCGTCCCCTCCGGGGTGAACGGGCGGGCGCCGTCGAAGCGGGCGGCGATGACGAGCCGGCCCTCCCGGTCGACGTAGCCGCAGCGGCCGTCCGCCTGCCGGACGGCGCCGAGGCCGTTCGCCCCGAACGTCCCGGCCTGCCGGTACGCCCCGCCGATCACGACGGCGCCGGTGGGGTCGGCGTACCCGACGCCGGTCTCCGTACGCACGACGGCCAGCCCGTGCCGGAACGGTCCGGCCTCCTCGAAGCGGGCGGGGACGACCGGTGCCCCGGCGGTGTCGGCGTACCCCCACAGCCCGTCGGACAGGAACCGCGAGAGACCCGCCCCGTCGAACCCGGTGGCGTGCTCCAGCACCGGCTCGGCCAGCCAGCGGCCCTGCCCGTCCAGGTAGCCCCAGGCGCCGGCCAGGTCCGCGGCGGGGGCTGTGAGCCCGTCTCGGCCGTCCTCGTGGAACGGCCCGACGGCGGTGAGGTCCGGCGGGCGGACGAGGTGTCCCGCCCGGTCGACGAGCGCGAAGCGCCGGCCGAAGGGTGCGCGGCCCTCGACGGGTACGGCGTGGGGCGCGGGCGGGGCGGTCGGCATGGCGGCGGCTCTCCTTCGGGGCCCCGCGGAACGGGTGCGGGACAGGAGCCAGCGTAAGCGGGCCCTCTGACAGCCGGCCGACCCGCCCGGACGCCCCGGCCGGGCGCGGGCGCTTTCCGGCCCGCGCACCCGTCGCCCGTCCTTTCGACAAGGGCTCTCCCCTTTAAGATCCACTCGAATTGATGAACCATCAGGCTCCACAAGGATGAGGACCTCCTCGATGCCACACCGGTCCGGCAGCCCGTCACGCCACGCCCTGGCCGCCCGCAGCCAGCGGATCGTCGACTCGGCCGCCTTCACCACCACCGTGTTCTGCCTCATCGTCGGCAACGCCGCACTCATGGGCATCGAGACCTACGACGGCGTCGTACAGGACTGGCACGACGGCCTCAAGCTCGTCGAGCACCTGATCCTGGCCGCCTTCACCGTCGAGGTCCTCCTGCGCGCCGCCGCGCACGCCGACCGTCCGGGGGACTTCTTCCGCGACCCGTGGAACCTCTTCGACCTGGCCGTGGTCGCCCTCGCCCTCGCCCCGTTCGCCCGCGAGAACGCCACGGTGCTCCGGCTGCTGCGGCTGGCCCGGGTGCTGCGCGCCGCCCGGTTCCTGCCCCAGGTCCGCATCGTGATCGTCGCCATCGGCAAGAGCCTGCCGGGGACGCTCAGCTTCCTGCTCGTGGGGGCCCTGCTGCTGTACGTGTACTCCATGGTCGGCTGGGTCTTCCTGGCCGACGACGACCCCGAGCACTTCGGCTCGCTGGGCCGCGCCGCCCTCACGCTGTCCCTGCTGGTCACCCTGGACGGGCTCGGTGATGCGGTCCGGGCCGGACTGGAGGTCTCGCGGTGGACCCTCCTCTACTTCGCCACGTACGTGCTGATCGGCTCGTTCGTGCTGGTCAACCTCCTCATCGGGGTGGTCATCAACTCCCTTGAGGAGGCCCGCCAGGCGGAGGAGGAACGCGCCGCCGCGGAAGCGGCCGCCGCGGCGGTCGTGGAGCCGCAGCCCGCCGACGTCGAAGAGATCCGCAGACGCCTCGGCGAGGCCCGCGCCGCACTCGACGCCCTCGAACAGGCGCTCCCGGCGGCGGCCCCCACCGGGCCCGGCTCGGCGGGCGGGCAGGTGACCGGGGAGGTCGAGGTCCGCACCGCGGTGCCGGCCGGACGGGCCTGACGCAAGCAGCAACCCCGGTGACGGCGCGGTAGGTCATGAAGGTGTCACGGGAAGAGCACAGCAGTGCGGCGGCGGGAACTCCGGGGCGGCGCGGTGTTGTGTCCGTGGGCGTACGGGCCGGTGTGGGCCCGGTCGTGGGCCTCGGGAGGTTCCCATGCAGTACGCAGCAGGTGTCCGGCAGACCGTGACCGCGCTGGTCGCGGCCGTGGCCACCACCCTCCTGGTGACGGGCTGTACGCCGTCCGGCGAGGACGGTGCCCAGCCCGGCGGGCCGTCGCGGTCGGCGCAGCCGCAGCCGCCGACCCCCGGGGCCACGGCCGGCGGGTCCGGCGGCGCGGGGAAGGCGACGCCCGCCGCCCCGGCCTCGCCCGTGACGTCGGGCGGCGGGGCGAAGCCGTGCACGATCAAGGAGGTCGAGGTCACGGAGGCCCGCCAGGCCGCGGTCCGGCCGCCGGGCACCGGAACCGGCGCCGCCGTCATCACCGTCACCAACACCTCGAAGGGCACCTGCACGCTCCAGGGCTTCCCCACGGCCGCCGGTGCGGGCAACGGGTCTCCCGACAAGAACGTACCGCTCGCCGCCACGCACAGCGGCTCGGCCGCGACCGTGAACCTGGCCCCGGGCGCCCACGCCTGGACGAAGCTCACCTTCGTCAACGTGCAGGGCGAGGCGGACGGCTACTGCACCTCCGGAGCGACCCCGGCCACGTACCCCACGCTCGTCGTCGGGGTGCCGGGGGCGGGAGCGCACCAGATCGCCCTCGACGACGGCGTCTTCGCCCTGTGCGACAACAAGGCGACCGTCACCGCCTACTCGGCCGCCAAGCCCTCCTGACGAACGGCGCTGCGGGAGCGGTGCACCGGGGCCGGGCCGCCACCGGTCAACATGCCGCGTACGGCGTAATGGACGGTTCGGCCCGCCTTCCTCCTCACGCTGTGACCGTCGGTTCGTGTCAGGAGGCGCGTGTGCACAGGTCCCGTCGGAGGGCGGCGGCCCGGACGGGGTCCGGGGGCGGGCGGTGAGGCGCCGCCGCCCGGACCGGCCGGTCACGGTCGCCGAGGACCAGGCGGGATTCGAAACGCCCGCACCGCCCCCGTGGATGCGCTGGCTGCCCTTCGTCTACGTGGTGTTCGTCGTCGTCCTCGAAGCGACGAACGGGAAGGAATGGGCGGTGAGCCTGTTCCTCGTCGCCCTGCCCGCGATCGCCGCGTACGCCTTCGGGCCCGTCGCCGTGGCGGCGCTCACCGTGTTCGCGATCCTCCTCGAAGGCTTCCTCGCGGGCACGGCCCACCACCTGTGGGAGACCCACCACGTCACGGCGGACATCGCGACCGCCGTCGTCGGCATCCTCTCGACGGCGCTCGCCGCGCACCGCACCCGCCAGGAACGCAGCCTCGTCCACGCCAACTCGGTCGCCGAGGCCCTGATGCGGGCCCTGCTGCGACCCGTGCCCCACCAGGTCGGGCACGTGCTGGCGGCCAGTCTGTACCGGCCGAGCGAGGCCGGGACCATGGTGGGCGGCGACCTCTTCGACATCCGCGCCACCCACGCCGGCGAACGCGCCATCATCGGCGACGTGCGCGGCAAGGGCCTCCCGGCGGTCCGCACGGTCGCGGCGATCCTCGGCAGCTTCCGCGAGGCCGCGTACGAGGACACCGACCTGGCGGCGGTCGCGGCCCGGCTGGAGCGCCGGCTCGCCCGGGAGGCCGAGGAGATCCCCGACGAGGAGCTGTTCGCCACGGCGGTGCTGGTCGAGTACGACAGCCTGGCCCACCGGGTCACCGTCACCAACCACGGGCACGTCGAGCCGGTGCTGATCTCCGACGGCGAGGTGCGCGTGCTCGCGGGCCCGCCGGCGCTCCCCCTCGGTCTGGGCGGACTGGCCGCGACGGACGAACCGGCGGTGTGGAGCCACCGGTTCACCCTGGGCGACGTACTGGTCCTGGTCACGGACGGGCTGGTGGAGGCCCGTGACCAGAACGGCGACTTCTACCCGCTGCTGGACCGGCTCCACCACCGCTTCGCGGGCCGCCCGGCCCCCGGCCCCGCCGAGGTGGCCAACTTCCTCAACACCGACCTCCCCCGCCACACCCGCAACCTCCATGACGACGTGGCCCTGCTGGCCATCGCCCCGCACGGCCGCACCTGACGGGCGGGGGCGGCAGGCGGGCGAGAAGGGCCCAACAGCCGGGAACAATAGTTAGGTTAGGCTAACCTCAAATGCTGTACGGTGCAGCCATGAACAAGATCATCCGCATGTACGCCGCAGCGGCGGCAGCGGCGGGGCTGTTGCTGGCGGGCGCGCCGGCCGCGGTCGCCGCACCCCCGGCGGCGCCGGCCGCGCAGAGCACCGGGAAGCAGGAACTCCCCCGCCCCACCGGCCCCTTAGCGGTCGGGCGGGACACCCTGCACCTGGTCGACCCGGGCCGCAAGGACCCGTGGGTCCCCACCGCCGACCGCGAGCTGCTGCTGTCCCTGTACTACCCCGCGGTCGCCGGGACCGGGAGCCCGGCCGACTACATGACCGTGGCCGAGGCGCAGGCGCTGCTCACCGACCGGGGCGAGCTCGGCCGCCACACCACCCCCGAACAGATCGCCGCGGTGCGGACCCACGCACGCGCCGGCGCCGTACCGCGGTGGGGGCACGGACGGTACCCGCTGGTCGTCCTCTCCCCCGGTTTCACCCTGCCCCGCGCCTCGCTGACCACGCTCGCGGAGGACCTCGCGTCCCGCGGCTACGTGGTCGCCGCGGTGGACCACGCGTACGAGTCGGACGCCACCACCTTCCCGGGCGGCCGGGTGCTCGGCTGCAAGGCCTGCGAAGCGGTCTTCCCCGACCGGTCCGTGGGGAAGGTGTCCGACGCCCGGGCCCGCGACGTGACCTTCCTGCTGGACCGGCTCACCGGCGACCGGCCCGCCTGGCGGTACTCCCGGCTGATCGACGCCCGGCGCGTCGGCATGGCCGGCCACTCCATCGGCGGGGCCTCGGCGGCGGCGACCATGGCCGCGGACCCGCGCGTGGACGCCGGCGTGAACATGGACGGCACCTTCTTCAACCCCCTCCCGGAGGCCGGGCTGGGCGGACGCCCGTTCCTGCTGCTCGGCGGCGACCCGGCCCTGCTGCCGCCGGACCTCGAGGACCACAGCTGGGAGGAGGCCTGGCCCCGTATGGACGGCTGGAAGCGGTGGCTGACCGTCACCGGCATGGGGCACCCGGGCTTCACCGACTGGCCCGTCCTCGGTGACCAGGCCGGATACCCGCACCCCGAGACCCCGCTGTCCGGGACCCGCGCCCAGCAGATCACCCGCGCCTACGTGGGCGACTTCCTCGACCGGCACCTGAAGGGCCTGCCGGCGCCGCGGCTGGACGGGCCGACGGCCGCCGATCCGGAAGTGGTCTTCCAGCGGAAGTGAGCCCGCCGCCCGGCCGGACGGCGCGTGCCGCCGGCCGGGCCAACTTGCCGTTCGGCTGCTTTGACCGGCGGGCGGGCGCGGTACGCATGTCCCACGCGCGCGTCGCGGAACCCGGGAGGTTCCCGAACGGGTACCGCGGAGGGTGCTCGTCCGCCCCGCCCACCGCCACCGTAGGCAGGCCCCCATGACCACAGGCTGGACCCCCCGCCCGCCCGACGCCGCCTCCGGGCCGGCCGGCGAGCACCTGCCGGAGCTCGACATGCCGGATCCGGGCCGGCAGCGGCGCTGGACCGTGCTGCTGCGCTGGCTTCTGCTGATCCCTCAGATGATCGTGGTGGCCCTGCTCGGCATCGCGGCCTTCTTCCTGACGATCGCCGGCTGGTTCGCCGCACTGGTCCAGGGGCGGCTCCCGCACGGCATCGCCCGCTTCCTCGGCGACTACCTCGCCTACGCCACCCGGGTCACGGCCAGCGCCATGCTGCTGGTGGACCATTACCCGCCGTTCGCGCTCGCCGCCCCCGGCTACCCGGTCCAGATCGAGCTGCGGCCCGGCGAGCTGAACCGGCTGGCCGTGCTGTTCCGTCTGATCCTGATGATCCCCGCCGCGATCGTGAGCTACCTGCTGCAGTACGGCTGGGCCGTCATCTGCTGGGTTTTCTGGCTGATCACGCTGGTGCTGGGCCGCATGCCGGAGCCGATCTTCGAGGCTTCCGCCGCCGTGCTCCGGTTCCGGATGCGGTTCCTCGCGTACGCGATGATGCTGACCTCGGCCTACCCCAAGCGGCTGTTCGGCGACCCGGTTCCCCCGGCCCTCGGCTACGGCGCCCCGGCCGCGCCGGCCGCAGCCGCGGGAATGCCGGCCGCAGCCGCCGCCGCGCCGACCGCAGCCGCGGGCACCCCGGCGGCGGCCAACGCCACCCGGCCGCTGGTGCTGTCCACCGGGGCCAAGGTGCTGGTCGTGGCGTTCCTGGTGCTCGGCCTCGTCGTGAGCAGCCTGTCGTCGCTGGGGCGCGGCGACGACTACTACGACGACTACGACTACGACGACAAGGGCAGGGCGGCGGTGCACGGGGTGACCCGGTACGGCGCCGGGTCCGGGAACTGACCCGGCCCCGGCGTCGCAGGATGGCGGAGCAGGCGGTGTGACGTCGGTCCGGGCGCCGCCACCGGCCCGGGCGGCGCAGCCGCAGCGCCGGCCAGCAGCCGCCGTTCCGCCCGTCGGCGTCCACGCTGACCGTCACGGGGCCGGCGTACGAGGCCGTGCGGTACTGGCCCGCCGGCAGATGGCTCGGGCGCTGGCCCAGGTCGCCGTCACCGTGGAACTGGACGTCGAGCCCGACGTCGGTGCGACCCGACGCGGCGAAGGTCAGGTCGCAGCCGCCGGCCGGCCGGCCAGCGATGTCGACCCGGATGTGGCTGCCGAAGGTGCGCACGGGCGCCACCGGCATCACGTGGGTGCCCTGGTTCCCGCACTGGCCCGCGTCGCCGCCCTGCCGGGCCCGCCACGTGTACGTGATGTCGGCACCCGCGAGGGCGCCGGACGGGTCGGCGACGCCGAACGCCATCTGGCAACCGCCCCGCCGACTGTCGGTGTCGATGCGGACCGGGGCGGTCCAGTCGGGGGAGAGGTTCCACTGCTGGCGCGGACCCGAGCACTGGCCCGGGTCGTCGTCGGGGTAGAAGTCGATCCCGACCTCGGGAGCCGCCCCCTGGGCCTGGACGAAGCCCTGCGTGCCGGGCGCCCCGGTCGGGGCCATGGCGGGCGTCGCCGCGATCAGCGCGCTCACGCCGAGGGCGCAGGCCAGCGCCTTGATCCTGCCGACCGTCGATTCCGGACAGAGCACCCCGCCCGGTGGCCCGTTTCCCGCGGAACGGGAACGCGGGACGACGGACGCGGGCTCAGGCTCCGCGGTCCCTCGGACGGGGGCGCCGTCGGCCGGCCGACGCCCTGCCGACGCCCGGCATTCCGGCCCTTCCGGGCTCCGGTCGGACCGGACCGGGCCGCTCGTCGGATCAGCGGCTGAGGACGTTCATCAGGATGATCGCAGCGATGTCCGCGAGGATGACGGCGACAACAGCGATGATCGTGGCCCAGGCCCGCTGGGACTCGTCCAGGTGCATGCCTCGCCTCCCGACCGGAACGTGCCGTCGCCGCTGCGTGCGGGGCGCCCGCGAGCGGCCCTCCGGGGTCTCCCGTTCCGCCATGATGGCTCGGTTCCGTCGGGTGCACAGCTCGGGCAGGTGCTCCGGGCTCCGCCGACCGGGTGACGTGCGGGCCCTTCCGGGCCGTGCCACCCTGTTCACAGGCCGGGACCCGGGCCCCGGCCCCTCGCCAGCAGGCAGCAGGCAGCAGGCAGCAGGCAGCAGGCAGCCGCGAGGAACGGAGCGCGCTGTGGACACACCGATGCGCATCGCGGCAGTACGGCGCCGGCTGACCGCCGGGTGTGCGGCCCTGCTGCTGGTGGCGCTCGCCTCGGCCACCAGCACCGGCGCGGCCCCCTCCCCCTCGCCCACCCCGTCCGCGCCCGCGTCCGCGTCCCCGTCGCCGTGGCCGCCGGGTGCGGGAGATCCGGGCCGGCTCGACCCGCGCATCACACAGATCATGCAGAAGCCGGAGTACCGGCACGCCCAGTGGGGCCTGCTGCAGACCGACCCGGACGACGGGCGGGTCCTGCACAGCATGTTCCCCGGCCAGTTCTTCGTCCCGGGCTCCACCGCGAAGCTGTTCTCGGTCTCCGGCCCCTGGCAGACCCTCGGCCCGGACCACCGCTTCGTGACCCCCGTCTACGCGGTCGGCGAGCGGAACGGGGCCACCCTGACCGGCGACCTCGATCTCGTGGCCCAGGGCGACCTCACCATGGGCGGCCGGACCCGGCCCGACGGCACGGTCGCGTACACCGACCTCGACCACACCTACGCCAACGACTTCCCCGGCGCGACCCTCACCCCGGAGAACCCGCTCGCCGGTATCGACCTGCTCGCCCGACAGGTCCGTGACGCCGGCATCACCCGGGTCGACGGAGACGTGATCGTCGACAGCCGCCTCTTCGCACCCGACCCGGTCCTGAACCCCGTCCCGACCCCGCTGATCATCAACGACAACCTCGTCGACCTGCTGACCACGCCCGGGGCCCGGCCGGGGACCGACGCCCGACTGGACTGGCGGCCGAAGGTCGTGCCGTACCAGGTCACGTCCACGGTGAAGACCGTGGAGGCCGGGAAGCCGACGGACGTCACGGTGACGGCGACCGACGGCGGCACCCGGATCCGGCTGTCCGGCACGATCGCGGCGGACGCGGCGCCGCTGCTGCGCGTCTCCCCCGTCGCGGACCCGGCAGCGTTCGGCCGGACCGCCCTGATCGAGGCGCTGCGCCGGGCCGGGGTGCAGGTCACCGCCGATGCGGCGGGTCCCAACCCGGCCGCCCGGCTGCCGCGCGACTACCAGGGGCGGCCGCGGGTGGCCGCGTACACCTCACCGCCGTACGAGCAGTACGCCAAGCTGATCCTCAAGGTCAGCCACAACCTGGGTGCCAACCTGGGCATCTGCCTGATGGCCGTCACCACCGGCAGCCACCAGTGCGCCGACGGCTTCCCGGTCCTCGCCGACTTCCTGGACCGGGCGGGCGTCGACCGCAAGCAGGTCCAGCTCATGGACGGCCGCGGAGGCAACCCCGCCGACCGCGCCACGCCCCGGGCGGTGGTGCAGATGCTCGCGTACTGGCAGCGCACCCCGGACGCGCAGCGGTTCCGGGAGGCCCTGCCCGTCCTCGGGGTCGACGGGCTGCTCGCCGAGAACTGCCGCACCTGCCCGGCCCGCGGCAAGGTGTTCGCGAAGACCGGCGCGGCCGTCGGAGGGGACTCGCTCAACGACCGGCTCGCCGTCGGCGCCATCACCATCGCCGGCTACCTCGACAAGGGCGGCGGCCGCTTCGACACCTTCTACGCGGGCGTCAACGGCGCGTCCACACCGACCGCCGACGTCGCCGGTGTCGAGGCCATCGCGAACGACCTCGCCCTGATCGCCGCCTACCTGCAGGAATCCCCCGGCTGACCCGACGCTCCGGGGCCGCAGGGGAGGGTGGTTGACTACCGTCCATGGATGGTGCCGCCGGGGACGCTCCCCCCTTCGACCCCGAACTGGCGGCCGCGCTGGCGGCTTCGGGCGCCGGGGCGAGGGAGCCGCTCACTCCGGACAACCTCGCCGCACGGCAGGAGCGGGACACCGCGGCCAGACCCCGACCGACGGCCCGGGACCTGCGGGCCGACGGCCGGTTCGAGGTGGCGGAGCTGCGCGTGCCCGGGGCGCCGGGCGGGCCGGACGTCACCCTCGTGAGCGCGCGGCCGGCCGGGATCGCCCGACCGCTGCCGCTGCTGTACTACATGCACGGCGGCGGCATGATCATGGGCAATGCCTGGTCCGTGCTCCGGCAGTTGCTGGGCACCTGGGCCGGCCCGCTGGAGCTGGCCGTCGTCTCCGTCGAGTACCGGCTGGCGCCGCAGGCGCAGTACCCGGGCCCACTGGAGGACTGCTACGCGGGGCTCGTCTGGGTGGCCGGCCACGCGGCGGAACTGGGCGTCGACGCGGACCGGATCGTCATCGGGGGCAAGAGCGCCGGCGGCGGCCTCGCCGCGGCCCTCGCCCTGCTCACCCGTGACCGCGGCGGGCCCGTACCGATCGGGCAGTTGCTGCTGTGCCCGATGCTCGACGACCGCAACGGCACGGTATCCGGCCACCAGATGGCCGGTATCGACACCTGGGACCGCACCTCCAACGCGACCGCGTGGCAGGCGCTGCTGGGCGACCGGTACGGCACCGCCGACGTGCCGCCCTACGCGGCTCCCGCCCGGGCCACCGACCTGTCGCGGCTGCCCCCGGCGTACATCGACGTCGGGTCGGCCGAGACCTTCAGGGACGAGGACGTGGCCTACGCGAGCGCCATCTGGCAGGCCGGCGGCCGGGCCGAACTCCACGTGTGGCCCGGCGCCTTCCACGGCTTCGACACCCTCGCCCCCCAGGCCGCGCTCAGCCGCGACGCACGGGAGGCCCGCACGCGTTGGCTCCGGCGCATCCTCGGCGCGTCGTCCCGACCGGTTGCGAACGGGTTCGAACGAACGGGCGGTTGAGGCGCGGCCGGCCGCACACCGAGGTCACTCATAGGATCAAACTAACCATCCGGTACGAGCCCGTGTCCCGTGCGGCGACAGATCGTTGGGGGTGTCACCGAGGGGGACGTGAGGGGCGTCAGGTTGCCTCGGGCCGACCGGGGGACGGCGCACAGCGGTTGACGGAGCAACGTTCAGCGCCCGTCGCAGTGCTCTTTTGAGCCGGATAGGTGATCTTCGCCGTCGGGGTTCACTCCGCGTCGGTCCGGGTATGCAGAATGCTTTTGATCTCTTCGGCCCTGGGGTGCGCACATTCCTGCGCGAGGTCTTGGAGTTGGAGGTGGACCGCCCATGGCGGTGAACGGAAGTCCCACCATCAGGAGGCGCCGCCTGGGCGCGGAACTGCGCCGGCTGCGCCACGCCGCGGGCATGACGCACCAGCAGGTGGCCGGCCGGTTGTTGGTGTCCCAGTCCAAGATCAGTCTGATCGAGACCGGCCGCCGCGCCATCAACCCCCGTGACGTGCGCGATCTGTGCGAACTCTACGAGATCAACGACCAGCTGATCGTCGGCTCGCTGATGCGGATGGCGAAGGAGTCGGGCCGGCAGGGCTGGTGGGTCGCCTACGGCGACGTGCCCTACGGCATCTACATCGGCATGGAGACGGAAGCGGCTTCCATCCACTCCTACGAGCCGCTCGTGATCCCCGGCCTGCTCCAGACGCGCGCCTACGCCGCGGCGGTCATCGCCGAGTCGAACCCTGACATCACGACCGAACAGGTCGCGGCACGACTCGAGTTGCGGCTGCAGCGCCAGCACCGCGCCCACCACCCCGCCCGCCCCTTCCGGTTATGGACGATCCTCGACGAATCCGCCCTGCGGCGCAGCGTGGGCACCCCCGACATCATGCGTGAACAACTGCAGCACCTCGACCACTTGAGCACCCAGCCGCACATCACCGTGCAGGTCCTCCCGCACAGTGCGGGAGCCCACCCCGGCGTCTCAGGGCAGTTCTCCATCCTCGCCTTCTCGGACACCGACGCGGGGGTCGTCTACCTGGAACGGTTCACCAGCGACCTCTACCTGGAAAAGCCCGCCGACCGCCACCCGTACCACCTCATGTACGACCACCTGCAGGCACAGGCCCTCGGACCGGAGCAGAGCCGCCGGTTCATCGGCGACGTCCTCCACTCCTGCCCGGGTCCGGAACGGCTGCGACGGGTCCCGTGAGCGGTCGGCACCGCGCCGCTACGCCTCCTGCCAGCCGATGACGCCGGACGAGGCTCCGCACGCAGCACACTGCGCCTTCCGGGCGAGGTCCGGCACGACCTCCACCCCCGCTACCGCTGCTGCCGCCGCCGCAGCCGCTTCCTGCTGAGCGACCCAGATGGCATGCGTGTTCAGGGTCAGCACGTCCTTGAAGCGTTGCTGGCGCCTGAGTTCGAGGGCGTCCCTCTGGCACAGTCCGCCCACCCCGGAAGACCTCCATGCGGCCCCGAAGACAGCCAGCACTGCACAGACCAACATGATCCTCAGGAAGACGTCTGGCACGGCGGATCCTTTCCGGCGGTGATTCGATCAACAGGGGCCCGCAGAAGGACCCTCGGCAACACCTCGACATAACGCAGCGGCATATGCAGGGTTGCGCCTTGTCACCTCATTGCAGCCACTTACGCCGCTCCGCCGGCACGCGCTCGCCCGTACGCGCTACACCGCGCGCCCCCCGGAATCAGGTCACGCCACGGTCACGGCGAACCCGGTCTCCGCATCGGCACGTTGTTGAGCTGCGGCGATGCAGGGCGGACGGGAGGCGGTGGCCGATCACCGTAGCGGTCCGACGGTCGCACGGCCGTCAGTGCACGGGTCAACGCCCGGTCGCCCGCGTCATCATCACCTGCTTGGCGCATACCCAGTCCGGCGCCAGGAGCGTTGGTTGGACTATGACAACAGCAAACCACTCGGCAGGCTTCCGTCGGCATGCGGAAGAGGAGGGCCGCCCGTTGATGAGCGGGGCCACCCGGATGGGGCATTGGACGTTCACACCGGGCTCGACGGGCCTGGGCCGCGGCCCGGTCGCCAACGCGACGCTGCAGTACGAAGGCAAGAAGATCGAGCTGAACTACTCCTCCTCGATCTTGGAGGACTTCCTGCACGCGATGAGCACGATCCGCAGCGAATTCAACCGACGGTCGACGCCCCCGACCGCATCCGGCACGCGCGTCGACGAGCACGCAGGGATGGCCTCCCGTGTTTGAGACGTACGGTCACCACGACATGAACGGCTCCCTCCCCCAGCCCGAGCCACGCCTGTTCTGGCCGGGCCCGGACGTCGAACACCACACCACGTCGATGCCGTCACCACTGGTGCTCGGCCAGACCGGCGGCGCGTGGGACCCGGCGGAGGAACTCGCCTACCTGCTGCAGGATTCCATGGCACCGCGGCAGACCGAGTCCTTCGACCGTCCCGGTTTCGACGAAACGACCGAGACGCTCGGCTCCGCGACCATGTTCGCCGGACCGCCGAGCGTGGTCGGACTGCCTCAGGCACAGGCACAGGCACCGACACAGGCACCGACACCGCCCTCCGGCGGGCACCGGCACGCCGCGTCGAAGTCGCCGTTCAGTTCCCTGTTGCGCACGGGCAGCCTGTTCACCGCGGTGCTGGTCGCCGTCATCGCCGCCGTGGTGAGCGTCTTCAGCGGCCTCGCCATCTGCGACGCGCTGCGGCACAGCGCCGCACCCCGGACCGCCCACGACGTGGTCAGCTGGTGGCCGTTGCTGATCTACGGGCCCTGGATGGTCGCCTCCCTGTCCATCCTGAGGGCCGCCCTGCACCAGCGCCGCGCAGTCCATTCGTGGTCCATCGTCTTGTTGTTCTCCACACTCGCCACGTTCCTGTGCGTGGCCCAGGCCCCCAGGACGCTGGCAGCCCAGGCCGCGGCCACCCTTCCCGCCATTGCGGCACTGGCCTGCTTCCAGCAGCTCGTACGCCAGATCACGCTCACCCGGCCACCCCGCAACCCCGTGCCGCGCCACCGCAACCGGATGCCGGCCTCCCCCAGCCCCTCGTTCCACTACGGGGCATGACGGCCGCGTCCCGGAACGAGAACGCGGGCGAAGAGGCGACAGCCGCTAACTGCATGGAGAACGCGGTCCTTCCCAGTGCTCACCGGAATGATCGTTTTCACCTCAGGAACGACGGTCTAAACCGACAGGTCACGGGCTGTGCGCAATCTCTGCACGGCGACTCCTCGGCACTCTCCCGCGCGGACGCACGCGCGACGCGCCCCCTCCCCCTTCCCCTCCCACCTCCCGAAGAAGAGGACAGCAGACATGCTGCACGAGCCCTCCTACGCCGACCGCGTCCGTTATCGGCAGCTCCAGGACGCCGCCTACCAGTCCGGCCAGGACGCCGTGGCCAATCTGCAGGCCGCTCTCGCGCTCGCAGGCCTGGTCCTCCCTTCCCTCGCGAACGACGGGCCCGTGGGCTGCCGCGGCTTCGTCCGGCTCGGCGGCTGCGGCGTGGCACTCGCCAACCAGCTCGCCGAGGTGATCACCGCCGGCGCCCGAGCGCTCCAGGACCAGCAGCAGCGATGACCCACCTGCCCCACCAGCGACAGAATTCAGGAGGAGCTCACATGAACGCGTGGCGGGCCACGTCCCCGGAGCCGACACCGCAGGACGCGCTCGACCCCTACCGCTTCCCCGGGGCGCGGGACTTCGGCGGCGACGACGACGCCCTGACCCCCCTCCCGGCCGCGGACCCGGTCCGGGACCGCACCGAGCAGCCGGGCAGCCGGGTCAGCGCGGTCCACCGCCGGCGCCTGGAGCTGCACGCGGCGCTGACCGCGGCCGGCATCCCGCCGCTCGCCGGCGACCTGCACGCCATCGAAGCGGTGTCCGCACTCGACGACACGGCCAACGCGGCCGTGCAGCGCTGGATCACCGACGCCCGATGGCCCGTGAGCGCGCCCCACTTCGCCTGAGCACCACACATCAGGACCCGGCCGAGGTGAAGACGGCGAACCCCGGCCGGGTCCTGCGTGCGTGGGCGCGACGGCACGGGCCCGGTCAGGGCTCGTCCTCGTGCATCCCCTCCTCGTCGCGCCGGTGCTTCGTCTCCTCCTGACGGAGCCTGAGCTCCTCGGGGCTCTTGCCCCGGCCGCCCTCCTGGCCGGTGCCCGACTGGGTGGGATCCTCGCCGGTGCGGTGCGTCCGCTGCTGTTCCTCGCGGCCCTTGCCCGGCTTCTGGCGCTTGTCCTGCGTTCCGCCCATGACGACGACTCCTCCTGACGCGTGGATGGCCCTCCCCACGGTGACACGCAACGTGACGCCCCGCACCGCGAGCATCACCGAACGCGTCGGCCCGGTGACGCTACGCTGCGGTCAGCGCGCCCCCGTGCCGGGCGGCGCGGTCACCACCGGACTTGCCCTGGAGGAAGAGATGTCCAGCCCGCAGCAGCCCTTCGGTACGGTCGTCAGCACCAACGGCGTCAACCTGCGCCGGTATCCCAGCACCGATTCCGCCATCACCGGAACCCTGACCCACGGCACCGAGATCGGCCTGATGAGCAAGGTCAACGCCCAGTCCATCGAGGGCAACACCATCTGGTACCTGCTGCGCGACAGGCCCGTGTGGGTCTCGGCCCGGCACGTCGACAACACGGGGCAGGTCCCCCTGTCCAAGGACGTGGAGCCCCCGCACCCCGAGGGCTGAGGCGTACGGGAGGACGCACCGGCACGCGGTGACTCCCGGCGACCTCCCCGAGCGGCATCCCCGATACGGAGTCAGGGTCCGCTCGGGGTGGGGACCGGGGGATCCCCGAGGCTCCGGACGAATCGGCGGAACAAGATCGAATAGTCCTGTTCACGCCGTCCGAACGGAGTCGCGCCGTGCGTCGACCCTCCGCCCTGCCCCTGTCCCTGTCCGTCCCCCTCGCCGCAGCCGTGGCGCTCTGCACCATCGGTCCCGCGCAGGCAGCCGGCGCCGCGCCGGGCACGGGCCTGGACCCCGCCGCACTGCGCGGGGCGATCGCCGTACGCCCGGCGGACGGCGCCGCCGGGGTCCTGGCGGAGGTCCACAAGGACGGGCAGACCTGGCGCGGCACCTCCGGGGACGTCGTCACCGGCAAGCGCATCAGCCCCGACGCCCACTTCCGGATCGGCAGCATCAGCAAGCCCATGGAGGCGGTGATCCTGCTCCAGCTGTCCGCCGAGGGCCGGGTCGACCTGGACCAGAGCGTCCAGCACTACCTGCCCGGGCTGCTGCCGGAGGACCGGTTCAAGGAGCCGATCACCGTACGGCAGCTGCTCGACCACACCAGCGGCCTGCCCCGGGACTTCGAGGGCGCGCCGGACTCGTCCCCGGACGAGGACATCGAGCGCCGCTTCGACTACCTCACCTTCGACGAGGTGATCCGGCAGACGCTCCGCCCCGAGGGCAGGCCGGCCCCCGGCCCGCGCTTCCGGCCCGGGACCCGGCAGGAGTACAACTCCTTCGGCTACCGCGTCGCCGGCAAGCTCATCGAGGAGGTCACCGGGCACCCGTACCAACACGAGGTGACCACCCGCGTCCTGGAGCCGCTGAAGATGCGGGAGACCAGGCCCGCCGCGCCCGGTCGCAGCACGCCCGTGCCGCGGCCGTACCTGCCCGGCTACCAACCGCGCAGCAGCGGCGAGCTGGTCGACGTCAACGTGCAGGGCGGGCTGCCCGCCAGCATGACCTCCACCACGGGCGACCTGGACCGCTTCATCCGCGGCCTGTTCGACGGGCGGCTGCTCGGCCCGGAGCAGACGGCGGAGCTCTTCGCCGTGCCGAAGGGCGTCGACGGCAAGCCGCTGCCGTACGCCGACGGCTCGAACTGCAACACCGGCCCGGGCAGGGGTACGGCCTGCTTCAGCGTCGGCCTGATGTCCGTGCCGCTGCCGGACGGCTCGGTCCTGTGGGGCAAGACGGGCTCCGACCCGGGGTACCGCAGCGGCGTCTTCGCCTCCCGCGACCTGGGCCGGCGCGCGGTCTACGCCGTCGGCACCGCGTCCTCCTCCGGCGACGGCGCCCTGGGGGTGGCCCAGCGCCTGTCCCTGGCCGCGTTCGGGAACTGACGGCCGCCCCGGGTCGGGGTCGGGGTCAGGGTCAGGAGACCCAGGCGGAGGTGAGGGCCTGGACCGCGGAGCCGTCCGTGTCGGCCAGCTTGGTGCCGACGAAGCCGCGGGCCCAGTCGGTGGTCTGGAGCCGGAAGGCGGGCTGCTCGGCGGTGAGGGCCTCCATGACCGCCTCCGCGGCTCCGGCCGGGGTCTGGGCGGTGCCGTCCAGGAACTGCGCGACGGTGCGGTCGACGTAGGTGCGCAGGGCGGCGGTGTACGGGCCGGCGTCGAGGTCGCCCTCGATGTCGATGCCGATGTTGTTCACGAACTCCGTGGCCACGGCGCCGGGCTCGACGACGGACACGGTCACGCCGAGGGTGCGGGCGACGGGGGCGAGGCTCTCCATGTAGCCCTCGACGGCGAACTTGGCGGCGCAGTAGGCCTCGTTGAACGGCTGGCCGACGACGCCGCCGACGCTGGTGACGGTGACGAGGCGGCCGCCGGTGACGCGCAGGTGCGGGAGCGCGGCCTTGGAGACGGCCAGCACGCCGAAGAAGTTGACCTCCATCACCTTGCGGACGTCGTCGAGGGTGTCGTTCTCCAGGGTGCCCACGTGGCCGGCGCCGGCGTTGTTGACGACGGCGTCGAGCCGGCCGTAGTCGGCGATCACGCCGTCCACGGCGGCGGCGACGGACGCCTCGTCCGTCACGTCGAGCTGACGGATGTCGAGCTCGACGCCCGCTTCGGCGGCGGCCTTGCGCAGCGCGTCGGCGCGGGTGGTGTCGCGGAGGGTGGCGACCGTGCGCCAGCCGGCGCGGGCCGCGGCGACGGCGGCGGCGAGGCCGATGCCGGAGGAGGTGCCGGTGATGAGGACAGTACGGGGGGTGGCGGGCGCAGTGGACATGGCGGGGCCTTTCGGACGAAAGTCTTATGTGCGTGCACACACAACCATAGACTTGTGTGTGTGCACACGCAACCCCATCCCTATACTTCGTCCATGCCGAAAAAACTGACCCAGGCCGAGATGCCAGCCGCCGATTACGCCTTCTACGGGCTTGTCTGGGCCGGCACGGTGATGACCGAACGCGTCGACCGGGCCCTCACCAAGGCGCACGGCCTCCCCGTGTCCTGGTTCGAGGTCATGCTGTGGCTGGCGGCCAGCCCCGAACCGGTGCCCGCCTCCGTCCTCGGCAACAGCACCATGCTGAGCCGCAGCCAGGTCTCGCGGGTCGTGGACGCCCTCCAGTCCCGCGGCCTGGTGTCCCGTACGCCCTCGGCGCGCGACGCGCGGTCGGTGGAGGTCTCGCTCACCGACGAGGGCCACCGGGTCTTCGCCGAGGCCGACGCCACCCGCCGGGAGGCCCTGGCCCCGGTCTTCACGGACCTCCTCGACGCGCAGGACATCGAGGCCCTCGGCACGGTGTGGCGCAAGCTCAAGGCGGAGAAGGGGCGGCTCGCAGAGGAACCGGGGACCGGGCGCTCCTGACCCGCTGACCGCCCGGCCGCCGGACCCCGCTCCGGCCGGGGGACGACACGGACCGCCCCCGGCCGGAGCAACGGGCCCTGCGGGGCCGGAGCTGGTTGGCTGGGGGGATGAAGTACTTCGTGACCGTCCAGGCGAACCAGGTGGACTACGACGCGATGGAGGGGAAGGCCTCGCCCGACTCCCCCCTGTGGAGCCGGGACGACATCACGGCCATGGTCGCCTTCATGAGCGAACTCAACCGGGAGCTCGCCGGATCCGGGGAACTCCTGGACGCGCAGGGGTTCACCGCACCGGCCGAGGCCCGGTTCGTCACCGGCTCCCCCGGCCGCGAGCCCGTGGTCACCGACCACCCGTACGCCGACACCGACGTCCTGACCGCCGGCTACTGGCTGCTTGAGTGCACCGGCCTCGACCGGGTCACCGAGATCGCCGCGCGGATCACCCAGTGCCCGGTGCCGGCGGGATCCCCCGAGTACCCGGTGGTGATCCGCCCGGTCGGCGAGGCCCCGTCGGCCTGACCCCGACCTGACGCCGAACGGCTTCCACCCCCCCGGGCTGCGGGAGGGGGAAGCCGTTGCGGGGCACGGGCCCGGCGGCGCCGTTCCACCGGCTGCGCTACTTCACCGACCCCGCCATCACGCCTTGGACGAAGTGCCGTTGGAAGGCGAAGAAGACGACGAGCGGGACCACCAGGGACAGGAAGGCGCCCGGCGCGAGGACGCCGATGTTGCTGCCGAACTGCCTGATCTGGGACTGCAGCGCGACCGTGAGCGGCTGGGACCCGCTGTCCGCGAAGAGCAGCGCCACGAGCATGTCGTTCCAGACCCAGAGGAACTGGAAGATGGCCAGGCTCGCGATGGCCGGCCGGCCGAGCGGCAGCACGAGCCGGAAGAAGATCCGCCATTCGCTGCCGCCGTCCATCCGGGCGGCCTCCAACATCTCGCGCGGGATCTCGGCGAAGTAGTTGCGGAGCAGGAAGACCGCGAACGGCAGCCCGTAGGCGACGTGGAAGAGGATGACGCCCGCGATCGTGCCGAACAGCCCCACCGCGCCGAACAGCTTGGCCACCGGCAGCAGGCCGATCTGCACGGGCACGACCAGCAGTCCGACGACCACCAGGAAGACGGCGTCCCGGCCGGGGAACTCCAGCCAGGCGAAGGCGTAGCCGGCCAGGGCCGCGATGCCGACCACCAGGACGGTGGTGGGCACGGAGATCAGGACGGTGTTGCCGAAGGCCGCCGCGATGCCGGAGTCCTCCAGCAGGGCCGTGTAGTTGTCCAGGGACAGCTGGGCCGGGTCGGCGAGGGCGGTCCACCAGCCGCCGGAGGCGTTGTCCTGCTCGGAGCGCATCGAGGACAGCAGCAGACCGGCCAGCGGGGTGATCCACACGAGGGCGACCAGCATGAGCAGGACCTGGACGGCCGAGCTGCTCAGCAGGCGCGTCAGCCCGTTCCCGCGGCGCCGCCCGGGGGCGGACGCGGCGGGGGCGGCGGCGTCCGGCGGTGCCGTCGCGCGGCGGGGCGGCCGGCGTTCGATGGTGCCTTGGCTGCTCATGTTCCACTCCTTCGGAACCGCCGGATGTTGAAGACCATCGCGGGGACGACCAGCAGGAGGAGCACCATGCTGAGCGCGCTGCCGAGGCCCTGGTCGTTGCCGCCGCCGAAGGAGACCAGCCACATGCGGGTGGCCAGTACGTTCGCCTCTTCCTGGACCGGTCCGGGCGCGATGATGTAGACGAGGTCGAAGACCTTCATCACGTTGATCACGAGGGTGACGAAGACGACGGTGAGGACCGGCGCCAGCAGCGGCACGGTGATCTTGCGGAAGATCTGGCCCTCGGTGGCGCCGTCCATCCGGGCGGCCTCCAGCGCGTCGCGCGGGATGGCGGCGAGCCCGGCGCCGATCAGCACCATCGCGAAGCCGGTCCACACCCACAGGTAGGCGCCGATGATGGCCGGCGTGACGAGGGCGGGGCCGAGCCAGTTCACCCCCTGGTAGGGGGCGGCGAAGTTGGCCGCGGGCAGCCGGACGGTGTACTCGCCGGCGGCCAGTCCGGTGAAGCGGAACGACCCGTCCGCGCCGGCGGTGGTGGTCGCGGCCACCGTGCCGTTCCGTACGGCCTCGACGGTCATGCCGGGCAGGCCCTTCTCGCCGGGGTCGACCTTGCCGGGGGTGCCGGTGCCGCCGGGCGCGAAGTCGAGGTAGACGACGCCCGCGATGGCGTCCGGGCCGGGGGCCGGCGGTGCGGCCGCGGCCTCGGCTCCGGCCGGTATCGCCCCGGGGGCCACCCCGACGAAGCCGAGGGGGACCGCGGCGGCGCCCGGGCGTACCGGCTGCGAGGTGCCGTACGGGCCGCCCGTGCCCCCCGTCAGGCCGTGGCCCTCGCGGGGACGGGCGGTCGGGTAGGCGGCGGCGTCCTCGAAGGTGTCGTGGATGCCGACGGCGACCGCGTTGAGCACGCCACGGTCGGGGTCCTGCTCGTAGGCGAGGCGGAAGATGATGCCGGCGGCGAGGAACGACACGGCCATCGGCAGGAAGAGCACCAGCTTGAAGGCGGTCGCCCAGCGCACCTTCTCGGTGAGCACGGCGAGCACCAGGCCGAGGCCGGTGAGCAGGGTCGGGGCGACGACGACCCAGATGGTGCTGTTGCGGATCGCCTTGAGGGTGGCCGGGTCCTGGAAGATCGCCGCGTAGTTCCCGGCGCCGACGAACCGGTCGCCGCTGGCGTCGAAAAGGCTGCGGACGAAGGAGAAGACCACCGGGTAGACGACCAGCGCGCCGAGCAGCAGCAGGGCCGGCAGGACGAAGAGGACGGCGAGGCGCCGCTGCCTCCTGCGGGCCCGGCGCCGCGGGTCGGCCGCGGCGCGGGCGGTGGAGGTGTCAGCCATGGCGGACGCCTCAGTTCCCGTAGGCCTTGGCGGCCTCGGCCTCGAGCCTGGCGGCGGCGCCCTGCGGGTCCGAGGGGTCGCGCAGGAAGTCCTGCAGGAGCTTCCACTCGCCCGCGCCCTTGGTGCCGCCGAACGCGGCCGGGGCCTGGTCCGACATGTCGAAGCGGACGGAGTCTCCGGCCGCGACGAGGGACTCGGCGGTGCTGCGGGCGGTGGCGTCGCCGTACGCGGAGGGGGCGACCTTGCTGTTCGGGGAGAGGAAGCCGCCCGCTCCGGCCCAGACCTCGGCCGCCTCCGGGGAGGCGAGGAACTCGACCAGCGCCATGCCGGCCTTGCCGTTCTTGCCCTGCTTGAGGACGACGGCCGCGTCGCCGCCGCTGACGACCGGCGCCTTGCCGCCGTCGACGGCGGGGAACGGGAAGAACTTGGCGTCCGTGCCGGGCTTCTTGCCGAACTGGTCCTTGGCGACGCCGCCGACGAAGTCGCCCTCGTAGACCATGCCCGCCTTGGGGGCGGGGCCGAAGACCTGCTCGACGGAGGAGGGGAAGTCGGTCTGGAGGGCCGCCTGGGCGCCGCCGGCGACGAGCTGGTCGTCCTTGAAGAGCTCGCCGAGGGTGGTGAGGGCCCTGACGACGCTGTCGTCGGTCCACTTGATCTTGTGCTGGGCGAGCTGGTCGTACTTCTCCGGGCCGGCCTGGGAGAGGTAGACGTTCTCGAACCAGTCGGTGAGGGTCCAGCCGTCCTCGCCGGCCACGGCGAAGGCGGGGCGGCCGGAGTCGGCGAGCGAGCGGCCGGTCTTCAGCAGGTCGGCCCAGCTCTTGGGCTCGCCGGCGCCGGCCTGGGTGAAGGCGTCGGGGGCGTACCAGACGGTGGACTTGTGGGCGGCCTTGAAGTAGAGGCCGTAGTAGGTGCCGTCGACGGTGCCGTAGTTCTTCCAGACCGGGGCGAGGGAGGAGTCGGCGGTCTTGGCGGTCTGCTCGGACAGGGGCTGGAGCCAGCCCTCCTTGGCGAACTGCTTCAGGACGCCGACCTGGGGGACCATCACGACGTCGGGGGCGTTGCCGCCCTCGATCTTGCTGCCGACGAAGGTGGAGACGTTGTCGCCGGAGGGGACGAAGACCGTTTTGGCGCCGGTCTTCGCGGTGAAGGCGTCCAGGACCTTCTTGAAGTTCTTCTGCTCGCTGCCGGTCCAGACGCCGGCCACGGTCACGGTCTGGCCGCTGAGCTCGCCGCCGGACGCTGGTGCGGTGGTGCCGCCGCCGCAGGCGGTGGCACCGAGGGCGAGGGTGAGGGCCGCCGAGGTGGCGGCGGCGATCCGGCGGGGCGTCGTGCTGGGTCGTCGCATGATCGGCTCCTTTTCGAAGGGGCGGGTGAGGGGCGGTCGGGGCGGGGTGGGGCGGGGGTGCGTACGGGGGCTACGGGGCTGACGGGGCGGGGAACTCGCCCGTCCACCAGGCGGCCGTGGCGGCGGGGAGCACCCCGTCGGGGCAGGGGCCGCTGGCGAGGAGCGGGGTTCCGGGAACGGGGGCGGGGACCGGCTCGGTGCCGAAGTTGACGGCGCAGACCAGGCCGTCGCCGCGGACGACCGCCAGCACCTGCGGGGGCGTGTCCAGCCAGCGCAGGGTGCCGTCGCCGAGCTGCGGGAGGCTGCGCCGCAGCTGGAGGCCCTCGCGGTAGAGGTGCCAGAAGGAGCGGGTGTCGGCGAGGGCGCGGTCGGTGGCGTGCTCGGCGAACCAGGCGGGCTGCGGCAGCCAGGGCCTGACGTCGGCGGCGGCCTGGCTGAAGCCGAACGGGGAGGCGTGGCCGGACCAGGGGAGGGGGACGCGGCAGCCGTCCCGGACGTGCTTGCGGCTGCCGGTGCGGTGGAAGATCGGGTCGGTGAGGACCTCGTCGGGCAGGTCGAGGACCTCGGGGAGGCCGAGCTCCTCGCCCTGGTAGACGTAGGCGGCGCCGGGGAGGGCGAGCATCAGCAGGGCGGCGGCGCGGGCGCGGGCGGCTCCCAGTCCGCTGCCTTCCACGCCGGGCTCGCCGGCGTAGCGGGTGACGGTGCGGACCTGGTCGTGGTTGTTGAGGACCCAGGTGACGGTGGAGCCGGTGCCCGCGATGTCGCGTATCGCCTCGGTGATCGTCCGGCGGAAGGCGTCGGCGTCCCAGGGTGCGCTGAGCAGGTCGAAGAAGAAGGCCTGGTGCAGTTCGTCGGGTCGGACGTACTCGGCGTGCTCGCGGGCCGTCGGTACGGAGACCTCGCCGACCAGCAGCCGCTCGTGTCCGTCGCGGGCGGTGTACTCCTCGCACACCGCGCGCCAGCGGCGCCACACGCCGTGGACCTCGGGCTGGTTCCAGGCCAGCTGGTTGACGGCGTCGCGGGCCCGCTCGTCGGCCGCCGGGTCGTCCGAGTCGGGCAGGTCGGGGTGCTTGAAGAGGCCGGCGGCGACGTCGATGCGGAAGCCGTCGACACCGCGGTCCAGCCAGAAGCGCAGGACCTGCTCGAAGTCGTCACCCACGGCCGGGTCGCGCCAGTTCAGGTCGGGCTGCTGGGGGGTGAACAGGTGCAGGTACCAGTCCCCCGGGGAGCCGTCGGGGCCGGTGACCCGGCTCCAGGCGGGGCCGCCGAACATGGCGTGCCAGTTGTTGGGCGGCTGCGCGCCGTCCGGACCGCGGCCGGGTGCGAAGTGGAAGCGGGAGCGGGCGGCACTGCCGGGGTCCGCGGCGAGCGCTTCGCGGAACCACGGGTGCTCGCTGGAGCAGTGGTTGGGGACGATGTCGAGCAGCAGCCTGAGGCCGAGCCGGTGGGCGTCGGCGACGAGCCGGTCGAATTCGGCGAGGTCGCCGTAGACGGGGTCGACGCCGCAGTAGTCGGCGACGTCGTAGCCGTGGTCGTGCTGCGGCGAGGGGTAGAAGGGGCTGAGCCAGATGCCGTCGACACCGAGCTTGCGGAGGTAGGGCAGCCCGGCCCGTACGCCGGCCAGGTCGCCGATGCCGTCCCCGGTGCTGTCGAGGAAGCTGCGGACGTAGACCTGGTAGATCACCGCGTCGCGCCACCAGGCGTCGCGTGCCGGGGCGCTGCGGGAGGGGAGGCCGGTGTCGGCCGGAAGGGTGCTGAGCATCTCGCGTCGACCTGTTTCTGCTGAATGCGAGAGCGCCCTGATCAGGTGCGCTGTTATGCATGCATGTTAAGTAGCGGCGACCGAAAGGTGTCAACGATGTGTCCAGAACTAGCCGGAAGTTGGGGTGGTTTGTACCGGTACATCCGGGTAGCACGACGAAGGGCATCTACTTAACATGTAAGTAGATGCCCTTCGGGGGAGGTGAAGCAGGAGTGCGATCAGCCCTTGCGGGAGAGGGCCTCGAGCTCGCGCGTGAGCCGGGCCACCGCCTGCTCCGGCGTCTGCCGCAGCGCCATCAGGTCCTGGGCCACCGCCTGCACGGCGATGCTGACCTGGTCGTAACGCGGGCTCTTGGGGCGCGGCACGGCGGACAGCACGCTCTGCCGGAGCGTCGGCAGGTACGGGTACGCGCGGACCAGCTCGGGGTCCTCGTACAGCGCGGCGCGCACCGGCGGCAGCGAACCCTGCGTGAGGACCTTCCGCTGGACCGGTTCGCTGGTCAGGTAGGAGATCAGGTCGGCGGCCGTCGCCGGATGCCGGGCGTGGCTGCTGACGGCGAGGTTGGAGCCGCCCAGCACGCTGGCGCCGGGCCCGTCGGCCCCGGGCAGCGGAACCGCGCCGAACCGGCCCGCGACCTTCGAGCCCGCGGCGCCCGCGTTCGCGTACACGTAGGGCCAGTTGCGCAGGAACAGCAGCCGGCCGTCCTGGAAGGCCTGCCGGGACTCCTCCTCCTTCCACCCGAGGGCTTCACGGGGGATCCAGCCGTCCCGCACGCCGTCCGCGAGGAACCTCAGGCCGGCGCGGGCCGCGTCGGAGTCCACGGCCACGCGGGCGCCGTCGTCCCGCAGGATCGATCCGCCCGCGGAGTGCACGGCCTCGGTGACGTTGACGGTGAGCCCCTCGTAGGGCAGGAACTGGCCGGCGTAACCGTCCAGGCCGTGCCTGGGGGCGATGGTGCGGGCCTGGCGGGCCAGTTCGGCCCAGGTCCGCGGCGGCTGCTCGCCCTCCTGGTCCAGGACGTCCTTGCGGTAGTAGAGCAGTCCCGCGTTCGTGACGTACGGGACCGCGTAGAGCCGGCCGTCGAAGGTCGCCGTGTCGACGACCGGCCGCAGGAACGCGTCCAGCGGGAAGCGGCCGCGCTCCAGCGGGGCGATCCATCCGGCCGCGGCGAACTCGGACGTCCAGGCGACGTCGATGTTGAGCACGTCGAAGCGGTTGCCGCCCGAACGCAGTTCGCTGATCATCTGGGCCCGGGTCTCGTCGGCCGAGTCGGGCAGCTCGACGAGCGTCACGCGCTCGTCGGGATGGTCCTCGTTCCAGTCGGCGAGCAGCGGGGAGAGGTAGTCGGTCAGGTCGCCCGCCGTGGCGAGCGTCAGGGGGCCGCGGGCCCCGGAGGCGCCCGCGTCGGCGGGGACGCCCAAGCCGACGTACCCCGTCAGCACGACCGCCGCGACCAGGAGAGCCCTACCCGCGGCACGCATCCACCGCATAGGTTCCTCCTGGTGCACGATCCGGCTGCGCTGCCGACGCATGCGGCCTATATATACCTGTTAGGCATGCGCGATACTAGATGCCCAGGCAGACGGGGTGGGCGGCGGCGCCGACCGGTGCGCTGCCCGGTGAACGGTCGGCTACGGAGCGAAAAGGAGGGGGGAGCGAGTGCGTCTGCCGCTCCTGGCACTCCTCACGCGCGGCCCGGCCCATGGTTACGAGCTGAAGCAGGACCTTGAGAAGCTCCTGGGCGCCGCGTACCCTCAGCCGAACGTCGGCCAGATCTACGTCACCCTCGGGCGGCTCGAGAAGAGCGGCCTGATCGCAGGCGAGGACGTCGAGCAGTCCGGCCGGCCCAACAAGCGGACGTACCGGCTGACCGACGCCGGGCGCGAGGCCGTGCAGGCCTGGTTCGAGGACACCGCCGAGGAACCCCGGGTACGGGACGAGTTCTTCATGAAGCTCGCCCTCGCACCGGAATCGGGAATGGCCGATCCGATCGCGCTGATCAACAAGCAGCGGCGGCAGTACCTGAACACCATGCGGGACCTGTCGAAGCTGGCCGCCGCCGAGGACCGCGACAACAAGATCTCCCAACTGCTGATCGAGGGCGCCATGCTGCACCTGCAGGCCGACCTCGACTGGCTGGAACGCTGCCAGGAGGAGCTGGAATGAGCGACGCCGCCACCGCCGCTCCGGACGTGCCCATAGTCCGGGCCGAGGGCCTGGCCAAGACGCACCACGGCGAGGGCGCCCCGGTCCACGCGGTGCGCGGGGTGGACCTGACCGTCCAGCCCGGCGAGTTCGTCGCGGTCACCGGGCCCTCCGGAGCCGGGAAGTCCACGCTGCTGCACCTGATCGGCGGCCTCCAGCGGCCGGACGCCGGCAGCCTGTGGATCGGCGGGGAGCGGGTCGACGCCTACCGCGAGGCCCGCTGGGCGGTGCTCAGGCGCCGCAGCATCGGCATCGTCTTCCAGTTCTTCAACCTGGTCTCCAACCTCACCGTCGCCGACAACGTCGAACTGCCCGCCCTGCTCGCCGGCACCTCCCCCAAGGCAGCCCGGGCGTCCCGCGCCGAGCTCCTCTGCGAGCTCGGCCTGGAGGGCCGCGAGCGGGCGATGCCCGGCGAACTGTCGGGCGGCGAACAGCAGCGGGTCGCCCTCGCCCGGGCCCTGGTCAACCACCCCGCCCTGCTCCTCGCCGACGAACCGGCGGGCAGCCTCGACAGCAAGGGAACCCGCGAGGTGCTGCGGCTGCTCTCCCGGTTCCACCAGCGCGGCCAGACGATCATGATGGTCACGCACGACGCCCGGATGGCCAGCGCCGCGGACCGCGTCATCAGCTTCTTCGACGGGCAGATCTCCGACGACGCCCGGCTCGGGGCCGGGGACGGCCGCCCCGGGCGGGCCGGCGGCGTGTCCCGCGTCCTCGACCTGAAGGACTGACCGTGCGGGCCACACTGCGCTGGGCGCACGCCGACTTCCGCGCACACCGCGGCGAAGCCCTCTTCGTCGTCCTGGCCAGCGCCGGGATCATCGCCTCGCTGCTGCTGGCCGGCGCGCTGTTCGGCTATGCCGCGAACCCCTGGCAGCGGAGCTTCAACCAGTCCCGGGGCGCGCACGTCTGGCTGCACACGCGGGCCGGCGCGGACGTGGCCGCCCTGTCCGGACTGGACGGGGTCGCCGCGGTCTCCGGGCCGTTCCGCACCGCGGCGGCGACCGTCGAGTCGCGCGGCGCCCGGGCCGCGGTGACCCTGCGCGCCGCCGGGACGGCGCCGCCGGAGACGGGGCGGCCGCTCGTCACCGCGGGCAGCTGGCTGACCCCGCCGGACGGCGCCGCCGACCGGGACGGCACCGTCGTGCTCGAAGCCTCGGTCGCGCGCGCACTGTGGGCCGAGCCGGGCGACACCGTACGGGTCACCGGGCCGGACGGCGCCCCGCGCACCCTGCGGGTCAGCGGCGTGGCCGAGACGGCCGAGCCCCGCTACCGGCCGGGCGGTGCACCGGGTACGGGATGGGTCCTCTCCCCCACCCTCGACGCCATGGCCCGGGGACCCTTCGGGCAGAGCGTGGGGCTGCGCCTGGAGGATCCGGGCGACACCGACTTCATCGTCCAGCGGGCCGTGACCGTCCTCGGCGCGGACCGCGTGGCCCAGGTCACCAAGTGGCAGCAGGCGCGGGCCGAGGCGGGCGGGGACGACCGGCTCCTCGGGCAGGTCTTCGCCGTCTTCGGGCTCGGTGCGCTGCTCGCGGCGGCGCTCGCCGCGTCCGGGGCGATCGCCGCGCGGGTCCGCGGTCAGCTGCGGGACATCGCCGTCCTCAAGGCCGTCGGCTTCACCCCCGGCCAGGTGGTCCGGGGCTTCCTCGTCCAGCACCTGGCCTTCGCCCTGCTCGGCGTGGCCCTCGGGACGGCGGCCATCGCCCTGCTCGGCGCCCGGATACCGGGGCGGATCGGGGACGCGGCCGGGGTGTGGCAGGACCTGCCCGGCCACACCGCCCTGATGATCGGGATCCCGTGCGGTGCGGTGCTGCTGATCGCCACCGCGACCGGGCTGTCGGCCTGGCGGGCCGGGCGGGTGCCTCCGGTGCCGGTGGCGCGGGCGGCGCTGCCGTCCGCCGCGCCGATGACCGCCCTCGGCCGGCGGGCGCTCGGGATACGGGTGCCCCCGGCGCTTGTCCTGGGGTGGCGGGCCGCGTTCCCGCGCCGCTGGCGGACGGTGGTGCCGGTGCTCCGGCTCGCGCTGCCGCTGGCGCTCATCACGGTCGCGCTCGTCGCCTGGTCCACGCTGGACCAGTTCCGCAGCCGGCCCGCGACGGTCGGCGTGCCCGCGGCGCTGACCGTCCGCGCCCAGCAGCCGGGCGGCCCGTCGGACCCGGAACTGGAGCGGAGCCTCGCGGCGGTCCCGGGTGTCGCCGCGGTCCATCCGGGCGCGGAGTTGGCGGCGCTCGTGCCGGGGCAGACCGGCACGATCACGCTCCGCGGGCTGGGCACGGCCCGGGACCCGTACCCCTCGGCGGTGGTGGAGGGGCGCGCGGCCGACGGTCCGGACGAGGCGGTGGCCGGGCAGGGACTGCTCGACCTCCTCGGGGTCCGCGTCGGCGACTGGGTGCGGATGACCGTCGCGGGACGGCCGCAGATCCTCCACCTCGTCGGCCGCACGATCGAGCCCGACTCCGGCGGCCGGGTGATCACCACGACGGTCGACGCCCTGCGGGAGCGCGATCCCCAGCTGCGGCCCGACTACCACGCGCTGGTGCTGGAGGCCGGTGCGGACCCCCGCACCGTGCGCAGCGCGCTCGCCGGGTCGGCGGCCGGAACGCTGGAGGTCCGCGAGACCCCCAATCCGGCCGACCGGCTGGAGCCGGCGCGCGCGGTGATCGCCGCCCTGGTCGCGGTGCTGGCCCTGATCGGGCTGACCGAGCTGCTGACGCTGATCAGCACGGGCGTCCGCGACCGGGGCCGGGACCTGCTCGCGCTGAAGGCGATCGGCCTCACGCCGCGGCAGATCGGGGCCATGATCGTCACGGCGGCGGGGCTGACCGCTCTGCTGTCCGCCGGCTTGGGGACGGTCGCGGGTGCGCTCGCCGGCCGCTGGCTGGTGGACGCCCAGGGGGCGTCGAGCGGGATCGGCTCCGGGATCGCCCAGCTGCCGCCGCTGCCCGTGCTGGTGACGGTGGTCGCCGGGGCGGTGCTGGGTGCCGTCACGGCCGCGGCACTGCCGGCGGCCCGGGCGGCGCGGCGGCGCCTGGCGGACTCGCTGAGCGAAACCCTCTGACGCCTTCCCCGCCGCCGCCCGGCGGTCCGCCGCCCCGGCTCAGGACACCAGCGGCCCCTCCTCCAGCTCGGCCAGCCTCACCGTGCACAGGCCGCCGCGCTCGGTCTTGACCTCCGTCACCCTGAGCTGCGTACCGGGCGCGAGGATGTACTCCTCCTCCTCGGTGAAGGCGGAGAAGTTGCGGATGCCCACCGCCCGGGAGGGGACCACCTCGAACAGGGTCCGCTTGCCGCGGCTGCCGAGAAACGCGCGGGCCACGCCGAGCTTGGGCGTGCACGAGGACACGCCCCACCAGGTCACGGTGCGGCCCACCGGGTACTGGGCCCGCAGGTCCAGCGCCACACCGCGGAACAGGGGGTCGGTGCGGGCGGGCAGCTGGGAGACCGCCGAGAACAGCAGCCGCAGGTACGGGAGGTACGGGACGAGCTCGGCCCGGTCCGGGGAGCGCAGGACGGCGTTGATCTCCCGGTAGAACGCGGACTCGCAGGTGTAGAGGTAGAGCGCGGCGATCGCGTCGGCGGACAGGCCGCCGGCGGCTTCGTCCGCGCGCCTCTTGCCGAACTCGTGGGAGCGCTTGACGTGCCCGTCGAGCCCGGCCAGCAGCCTGGCGACGGGGGTGACGGCGTCCTGGAACTCCATGAGCGGCGTGTCGAACACGCCCGTGATCGCCGGGAGGACGAGTCCCTCGTCCTTGACGCTGGAAAGTCGTTCCAGGTAGAGCTGGTGCAGCTCCATGGTGGACGCGATGAACGCCCCCATGCGCTCGGCGACACCGCCGTCCGGCCCGGTGGCGTCCGCCGCGGCCTGGTTCCAGCCCTTGCTCGGCAGCCAGTCGATCGGGTCGGCGCCCAGCGAGGCGAGGGCTTCGTTCACCATCGCGAAGTGGTCGCCCTCGCAGAAGACGTCTCCCTGCGCCGCGGGGTTCGGGTGGTCGATGTGCCGGACCTCGACGTCGGGGTACTTCTGCTGCAGTCGGAGGACGACCTTCTTCAGGTTCCGCGCGTGGGCGCCCCACCAGGCGAAGACGACTCCGCGGTCCTCCTCGTCGGCGTCCTGCTTGGCCTTGAGGATCTCCTCGACGATCCGCTCGGCGACCGGGCGCCAGAACGCGGTGTGCCGGTCGGCCCCGGTCGAGCCGTCGCTGCCCGCGGTGAGCGCCGCGTTCAGCAGCAGGACGCCCTGCGTGAGCATCGCCTGGAACCACTCCGGCGGCTGGACGGTGTCCTGTTTCTTCAGCAGCGCGCGGACGTCGGCGATCGGGGTCTTCTTGGGGATCCCGTACTTCCACATCGCCGCCGCCTTGATGATGCAGCGGATGCTGACGACCCGGCCGAACTGGCTGTCCGTCCAGTCGTGGAAGGTGTTGTCGAACATGGCGATGCCCGTGGCGCTCTCCGGCCGCGGGTACGGGTTCTGGCCGAAGACGACGACCCGCCACTTGTGCGGCGGGTTGGGCTTGAGCGCCTGGAAGGTGAGTTCGCGGACGGGAACGACCTCCGGTCCGCGGCCCGGGCCGATGAACGCGGCGGCGTCCGGCTGCGCTTCGATGACCGGCTTGAGCAGGGGGAGCCACGGCTCGCCGCCGCCCTTGAACAGGTCGGCGAGGGCCAGCGGGTCGTTGGGGTCGGACTGGGCCTGGATGGGGGCGTCGCTCATGGGTGGAGGCACTCCGAAGGATCACACCGTGCCGGCTCGGGCACGGTGGGCGCGGTGGTCGGTGTCCCCGCGGCAGCGGCGGACACAGAAGCGGAAGAACGGATCCGGGAGCATGCGGCGGGGCGGGTGGGCACACGTCGCCGAAGCTCGATCACCGGGAATCCGGCGGAAGGCTAACACCCCGCCGGACGCCCCGCAATCGTGACGGTCGATCACCGGGGCGCTGGGGAAGGGGCGTTGTCAGTGGGGGCCGATAGCGTCGTTCCCGGTGGGCAGAACCCTTGTCGACGGGAGTCGAATCATGACCGTGAACCGTGTGCAGCCGCAGCTCCGGGTGGTGCTGGCGGACGTCAACACGAAGGTGGTGGAGTCGTGGCGGGCCGCGTTCGCCGACACCCCGGAGATCGAGATCCGCAAGGGGTCGATCCTCGCGGAGGAGGTCGACGCCTGGGTCAGCCCGACCAATTCCCGGGGCCGGATGGACGGCGGCGTGGACGCCGTCATCAAGCGGCACCTCGGGGCGGGCATCCAGCTCCGGGTGCAGCGGGCGATCCGCGAGGAGTTCGCGGGCGGTCTTCCGGTGGGGAGCGCGGTGTGCGTTCCCTCGGGGGCGGTCAACCCGAGGTTCCTGATCTCGACGCCGACGATGGAGACGTCCTCGCAGAACGTGAGCGAGACGCTGAACGTGGCCCTGGCCTGCGCCGCGGCGTTCCAGGCGGTCCACCGGCAGAACCTGGCGCAGCCGGGCAGCATCCGCTCGGTGGCCCTGGTCGGCATGGGCGCCCGGACGGGCCGGGTACCGGCCCGGGTGTGCGCCAACCTGATGTGGACGGGCTACACGCTCTTCAACGACCACCGTTTCGAGGACTACGACGACCTGCGCAGCACGATCCTCGCGCAGCTGGACGACATCGAGAACGCGCCCGAGGAGCAGCGGATACGCATCGCGCCGCCCCGGCGGGCCACCTCGCGCAGCTGACCGGGCCTGCGGCCGGCGCCGCGGCCGCGGCGTCGGGAGCCGGACGCCCCGCCTCCTTTCGGGAACGGCGGGGCGTGCGGACCGGGGCAGGGCTCAGTCGAGGGCGTGGAGGACGTCGCCCAGGTCGACGAACTTGAAGCCGGTGGCTTCGCGGGCGCCGTCGCCGGGGGTCTCCTGTCCGTCCTGGACGACCAGCAGGCCCTTCGGGTACGTGGCGCCGAGCGGCGCGTTCAGTGCGGCGGCGCCGTCGCAGACCTCCGAGCCGTCGAGGACGGCCGAGGCCGCGGTGATCCGGAAGGAGCCCTCGTACTCGTTGTCCTCGTCGCGTTCGCGGTCGTAGGCGACGAACCGGTTGTCGCCCTGGCTGGAGGCCAGCAGGTACCCGTCGCCGTCGGGCTCGGTGACCAGGGTCAGGCCCTCGACGTCGGCCGACAGGTGCGTGCCGCCGTAGCCGGGGTCGGTGCCCGGCGTGCACTCCTCGGTGGCCTCGTCGTACGTGCCGGGGACGCCGTACTCGCGGACCTTGTCCATCAGTTGCGGGGTCCCGGTGAGGTCCGCCCTGATCCGCCAGATACCGACGTCCTCCTGGCCCGCGTAGAGCGTGCCGTCGGCCGGGTCGACCACCATGCCCTCGACCTGCGGCAGTTCGCCGGGCTCGGCGCAGGGCGCCCAGGTGGTCCCGTTCGGCAGCCGGAAGGAGGACGGGAGGTCCAGGGTGCGGACGCGGCGGTAGTCCACCGTGCCGGAGCGGGTCGTGACCAGTTCCAGCAGTGCGATCCGGGTGCGGTTGCGCTGGCTGACCAGCGCGTAGGACCGGCCGGTGGCGCGGTCCGTCCACGTGGCCAGGCCGTAGGCGGTGGCCTGCTCGTTGATCTCGGCCTGGTCGGCGGAGAACACGGGCCGTGCACCGGGGTCGGTGACGTCGGTGAGCGGGCCGCCCGGCCGGTCGCGGTCGATCCGGTAGATCCTCAGCCGGTCGTTGCCGCGGTCGCTGACCACGGCGACGTCCGCGCGGGCGCCGCGCATGCGCAGGCCGTGCACGAGGTCGACGTTGTTGAACCGGCCGGGGGCGTCGTCGGCGCCGGGACCGGCCGGGGCCGGCAGCGACTGGACCTCCTTCGCGTCCAGGTCGTAGACGCGCAGGCCGCCCTGCTTGGCGGTGGCGACCACCAGGCTGCGGCCCGGGTCGGCGGGGTTGCGCCAGATCGCCGGGTCGTCCGCGTTGGCGTCGCCGCCGGCCTCGTCGTCGAAGAGGGCCCGGGTCTCGGCCCTCGGGTGGACGGCCTTGATTCCGTGGGCCTCGGCCGGCAGCGCGAACGAGGCGGCGAGCACCCCGCCCAGGACGAGCGCGAGAGCGCGTCCCACAGGACGTGTCGTCATGTTCCTTCTCTCAGGGGGGATTGGCGTCGGCGGCGACACGCTCTCGCGGGTGGGCGGCTGCCCGAGAACCGCTTACCGACCAGTAGGTGAATTCGCCGCTACGCGCCCCCCTACGTTGCGCCCGGCGGGATCGTACCGCCGGCTCGTCAGTGCTGTTCCGGGACCGTCCGGTCCGGCGCGTCGAGGGGCCAGAACCGCTCGTTGAGACGGGACAGGGAGCGGAAGTGGTCCCGGAGGTCGGCGGAGGCGTTTCTCCCGAGCGCCGGGCGGTCCCGGTCGAACATGTCGGCGAGCAGCCGGGTCGCCGGTTCCACGACCGGGGAGTCCTCCGGCAGTCGGGCCAGGGTGCCGGCGGCCCGCAGGTACAGGCCGATCAGCTCGTCGGCGGAGAGCCCGACGCTGCCGCCGATCGTCAGGCGCAGCAGGTCATGGGCGAGCGAGGTGGCCGGCTGCCCCTCCCTGGACCACGTGAACATGGTCACGGTCGGCCCCAGCCACTCCATGACCGGATCCATGGCGTGCCGTACCACCGAGTCGTTGGTGCCGGAGGAGACGTCCATCTTGTGCCACAGCTCGTCCCAGTAGGTCCGGGACCAGAAGGCGACGCCCGGTCCGGGAGTGCGGAACAGCCAGTACATGTCCAACGGTTCGGGCGGCCGCAGTTCCCCGGACCTGAGGCGGACCTCCAGACTCCGGTCGTTCTCCGCGCGACTGCGGTGGACGGAGAGCGACAGTGCGAAGTCCGTCCACTGCTGCTCGTCGAACGACGACCGCCACAGCAGGGCGTGCCGGTGCCAGGCGGAGACGGGGTCCGCCGAGCCGGGGAAGAGGGCTGCGGCCGTGATGCCCCCGGTCAGCAGCAGCACCACGAGGACGAGATTGGCTCCGTAGATGCCGTGCCGTGACGAGGTGCGCAGGACGGCGGGCCGGTAGGCCGGGTGCGGGTCGTCCGTGCGGGTCGTGTGCTGGTGGAAGACGCGGACGAGGAGGCGGCCCAGCCGTTCGCGTTCGCCGTCGGGGATCCGCCGGACCATCGACCCCCCGAACCGCAGGATCTGCCGCGAGGAGAGCGGGGCGTACGACAGCAGCGCGTAGGCCAGGTCGTCGTCGACGCGGCTGGTGCCGAGGGAGAGGGCCGGCCGGTCGGTGAGCAGGCTGGTGAGGACGTGCAGTGCGAGCCGTACGACGAGGTATTCGCCGAAGGTGGCGTGGAGGAACTCGTACGTGGACAGCATCCGGCCGTCGCGGATGGACTGGGCGCGCTGGACGAAGAAGAAGCGGCCCAGCGCTTCCTCGGCGGCGCCGAGCGGGGCCCGGAACCCGGAGGCGGCCGTGGAGCGGCGGCCGAGCAGCGCCGTGAGGTCCTCGTCGAGCTCGGCGGCCGACACCCATTGCCGCCGCCGGTTGAGCTGGGCGAAGGCGACGAGGGACAGGCGCTGGAGTTCCTGCTCGGCCCGCTCCGCGAGGCCGTGCTCGGGGAGGGCGCCGGGGGCGGTCTTGTCGACCTCCCGGTGGGCGAAGGAGGTGAGGAGTTCTTCGTACAGCTCGGCTTCGTCGAGCAGGTCGTCGCCGTCGCGCCGCAGTCCGTTGCCGGTGGCGTCGTACAGGGCCATCATCGTCAGCAGGAGCGGCTGCGCGGCGAGCGCTTCGCGCCGGGCGATGGCGGCCCAGGGCAGGGGTTGCCGTCCCCGGGCGGCGAAGCTGCTCGCGTTGGCGTCGTTCCACAGCTCCAGCCAGCGGCGGATCTGGGCGGGGCGGAACGGCTCCAGGCGCAGGGCGACGAGCCCTTCCGGGTAGCGGGTGCGGTCGGCGACGGCGGTGCGGCTGGTGACCAGCGCGCGTACGGGCCGGCTCTGTTCGGCCTCGCGCTGCTGGAACCGGGCGACGCGGACGAGGAAGTCGCTGTGGTGGACCCCGGTGGTCTGCAGGAGCTCGTCGAAGCCGTCGAGGAGCAGGACGGGGACCGCGCCGCCGGCCGAGCGGACCAGCTCCGGCCAGGTCACCCGCTCCCCCGTGGCCGCCCGGACCGCCTGCTCCAGCTGCTCCTGGAGGTCGTCCTCCGCGCGTACGTCACGCAGCGGGACCCGGACGGGGAGGAAGCCGGCGGAGGGCAGCCGGGCGGCGAGGATCCGGGTCAGCACGGACTTGCCGGCGCCGGGCTGGCCGAGCACCAGCAGCGGGGAGCCCGCCCCTCCGGGAGAGGTGAGGGCGCCCGCGAGGTAGCCCGTCAGGTCGCGGCGCACGGGGACCTCCTCCCACCAGGACTCGCTGGCGGGGCCGCCGGTGCCGGCCACGGCCCGCACCCGGAAGTCCGGGTCGAGGTACATGTCCTGGAGGGCGGGCACGCTGATGCCGTCGGGCGCGGTGGAGGCGTCGAGCACGGGCCGGGTGAGGGCGGCCTCGTGGGAGCGGGCGAGGGCGGCCGCGACGTCGGTGGGCGGGCGCATCGTGTGCGCCGCCGCGGACAGCAGTTCTTCGACTCCGGCCAGCGCGGTCCGCACCCGGTCGCGGGTGGCCTGGTGCTCGACCTGCGCGGCCCAGAAACCGAACTCGGGTGCCTGTTGGGCCAGTTGTGCGTACAGGTCGGTGTAGTGCCGGACGGAGGTGTCGGGGAGGCGGGTGGTGAGGACGCGCAGTGCGGTGCTCCGGTCGGACTCCGTCAGGTCGGCCCAGGCGCGGAGCCCTTCGGCGAAGACGACGAACCGCTCCGACAGCCCTCCGTACCACCGGCGCAGCTCCGTCGTCACGTCCTCGAAGGGGCGGTGGGGTGCGGGATGGGGCGCGTCGACCGCGGCGAGTGCGTGCGCGAACGCCGTGCCGCGGGGTCCCGGCTGCGGGGCGCCGGCGAGGCCGAGTTGTTCGGCGCGGGTGAGTTCGAGGTCGTCGATGCGGAACGGGAGGTCCGACTCCTCCAGCGCCTGGAACCAGGCGACGACGACGATCACGGTGTGCGCGGCGTGCAGCAGGTCCGTGCGCTCGGCCCGGCCCTGCGCGCGGCCGAGGCGCCGACCCAGGCCGCGCACTGCGTCGCGGCCCAGGCCCAGGACGCTTCCGCGGGCGTCGGCGACGCGCAGCAGTCCGTCCCCCAGGCCCCCGGTCGCCGCGTTGAGCGCCCCGCCCAGGGCCCGGTCCAGGGCGGCCACGGCGGGTGGATCACCCCCGAGCAGCACCAACGCGTCCGATAACGACAGCAGTCTGCGCACGCCCACCCTGCCCCCTGCTCACCCCGCCCCGCCTCACGGCCCACTCTCGCACGGCCGCGGCCGGGGGGCCGACGGTTCCGGGGAAACCGCTCCGTCCGGGTGGCCTCGGGCGACTTCCGGGAGCTTCGGGGTGCTTCCGGGGGAGGGCGCACGGGTTAAGACGTATCCATCATGACAGGTCTGACGGGTTTTTCGTAGGGCGAACGGCACATGTTCTCGGCCTTGTTCAGGGACTGTCGGTCTTTCAGAATTCCGGTCATGAATCACTCGGCGAATATCAATCACCATGCAGTGCTGCGCGCCAGGGTTTCCCTCCTGGAGTCGGAGAAGCCCCCGGTCCGTCGGCGCGTCGCGGCCTACCGGGTTCTGGTGCAGGTCAGCCCGCTGGCGTACCTGTCCCGACTGGCCGTCGACCTCATCAAGTACAGCAAGGAATTCGCCGACCGGCCCGAGATAGCACTGGCCCTGCGGGTCGAATCCGTCGACGCCGCACGCCGCTTGTGCGAACTGGAATCGGGCCGTCAGGGAGTTCTCCTCCGATCGCTCGCGTCCCTGCGGGATCAGCTGAATCTCATGGAGCGCGGGGAGGAGGCGTCCGCCGTGGCGAGAGAAATCGCCCTCCTCGAATCCGCCTCCGGGGAGGTGTAGGGGGCCGGCGGCCGCGGGCGTCCCGGGCCGGCTCAGCGGTCGCTTCGACGCGCACCAGCGGGCTGCGGCGGATCTCGGCTGCCGCGGCCCGCAGTTCGTCCCCGTCGACGGTGGCGGCCCAGGGGGCGCCGGCCGGTTCGGCGGGGCCGGGGCGCGGGTGGAGAGCCGGTGGCGGTCGGTCGCGGTCAGGGTGACCGTTCCCGGTCCGCCTCGGTGCGCAGGCCGGCGAGCACCGGCAGGCCGGGTTCCCGTGCGGCGGCGGTCAGGACCCGCTCGACCGCGCCGGCGAGTACGGGGCCCTGCAGCGTGGCGAGCGGCACGCTCGGCGCGTGTTCGTCGATCAGCCGGGACGCCTGGCCGGGCCCGGCGTCGAGGACCGTGCGCTGGAGGGGGCGGGCCGCTGCGTCGGGCGAAGGCTCCGACGCATCAGGTCGGGATGTGGCAGGTCGGCATCATCGAGCTTCGGCCAACGCGCAGGTCCATACGGTTCGGCGCGGTGGGCGGGCGCGCTAGCGTGCCGCCGTGGATCTCTTCTCACGCTCGTGGGCCGCCTTGCGTGCGGCCGTTGCCGAACTTCCGGACGAGGAATTCACGCGGCCCTCCGGATGTGCCGGCTGGCTCGTGCGGGACCTCGTCTGCCACCTGGTCATCGACGCCCAGGACGTTCTGATCACCCTCGTGACCCCCGTCGCGGGCCGGCCGACCCGCGACGCGGTGACCTACTGGGAAGTCACCGGCGCCCCGCCGACCGGGGACGACCCGCTCGACGCGCTGACCGTACGGCTGGCGGCCGCGTACGGGGAGCCGTGGCTGCTCAGGTTCCACCTCGACGACGTCGGCTCCGCCGCCGGCCGGGCCGCCGACCTCGCCGACCCCGACCTGCGGGTCGGCACCCGCGGCGAGGTCCTGACCGCGGGCGACTACCTGTCCGCGTACGTCCTGGAGTGGACGCTGCACCACCTCGACCTCGTCGCCCATCTCCCGCACGCGGCCGGGCCGCCCGCGGAGGGCCTCGCCTGGTCGCGCCGGATGCTGGAGCGGATCGCCGGGGCGGCGTTCCCCCCGTCGTTCTCCGACCGGGACGTACTGCTCGTCGGCACCGGGCGGCGGCCCCCGACCGACGCGGAGAAGGCCGTGCTGGCCGGGACGGACGGGCCGGACCGGCGGGGCGGGCTCGGCGCGCGGCTCCCCCTCGTCCTCGGCTGAGCGGCCTGCCCGCACCTCCTCCCCGACCGCCTGCACGCGGGGGACGGCCCGGGTTCCCGGGGAGCGGCGGGCCGGTCAGTTCTTGCGCGGCGCGTCGGGTCCGCCGGGATCGGGCTCCAGGCTCACGACCGCCGTCTCGGCTGGCCTCAGCGCCGCGTAGGCGTCCAGGTTCGCGTCGATCTCCCGCCAGCGGGCCCAGAGCCGCGACCGCTCGTCGCCGGTTGCGGCACCGCACCGGACCGGCCGGTGCGGCGCCCGGTGGTCGTGAGCCGGAGCGCGCCCCAGCCGCGGGCCCGTGGCCGCCACAGCCCGATCCGGCCTCCGAGGGCCCGGTACGCCCCGCGGTGCAGGGACCAGACGAGACGGATGAACCAGCGCGGCGGGAGCCGCGGCGTGCTCGTCCTGCGTCGTCCGACCGACATGGCGTCCTTCCGCTCGTCCGGCCGGCCGGCGGCCCCGCCCGGGAGGACGATAGCCGCGCCCGCGGGCGGCGAACAGGTTCTCGGGGGCGGCGGCTGCGACGGGTGTACGGGGCAGGATGTGACGGAACCCGCCCGGACGCGGTACGAAGTCTCTCGTGAAGGAAGAAACACGGGCCGAGACCCTCCGCGTCTTCATAGCGCTCGCACCGCCCGACGACGCGAAGGTGGAGCTCGAACGGGAGCTGCGGCCCGCCTACGAGGCGTACCCGCGCATGCGGTGGAACCGCATCGAGGACTGGCACATCACCCTCGCGTTCCTGGGCGAGGTCCCGGCCGCCACCGTGCCGCTGCTGAAGCCGCCGCTCGCCGAGCTCGCTGCGGCGCGCCGGCCGCTGCACCTGGGCCTGCGCGGCGGCGGGCACTTCGACGAGCGGGTGCTGTGGAGCGGGATCGACGGGGACCTGGAAGGACTGCACCTGCTCGCCGCCGAGGTACGGGCCCTGGTCGAGGACAGCGGTGTCCCGTTCCAGGGGCGGCCGCTGAACCCCCACCTGACGCTGGCCCGGTCCCGCCGGGCCGATTCCTCGAGCGCGGTGGCGGCCGCCGCGGGGCTCGCCGGGTTCGCCGGCCGCCGTTGGCGGACCGAACGCCTCCACCTGGTCGGCAGCAACTTCGGCCGCGGCCCCGGCCCCATCCACTACCGCGACATCGAGGCCTGGAGCTTCGGCGGCGCGGGCTGAGGCCCGCCCGCGGATGCAGGACCCGGGGGGCCGGGTGATCCTGGGGCCACGGCCGAACCGTTCCCGCGAGGAGGCCCGCGTGCCCCTCACCCCCGCCCCCGGGGCGCCACGGCGGCGTCCGCCCACGGCGCTCGTCACGCTGGCCTGCGCGGTCGCCGCCACGACCGTCCTGGCACCGACCCCGGCACGGGCCTTCACCGGGGGCGACCACGAGACGATCACCAGGGCGGCACTGCCCTGGCAGTCACGGACCCTGACGGCCCTGGCCGACGCCCGCACGGGCGCGATCAACGCGAACGACCACGGCGAGTACTTCACGCTGGGCATCCTGCACTGCGACAACGCCGACTACCTCGCCCCGCGCCACGCCCCCGCCTACCCGCGCACCCGGGACGAGGCGACCACCGAGCTCCTGGCCTGCATCCGCAGCTCCGTGACCCGCTTCCGCGCCGCCGTCCGCGCGGCGGACGGGCTCGTGGATGCCGAAGGCCGCGTCCGTGCGCGCGAAACCGACCTCGGAACTCCCTGCACCTGGGACGGGAGACCGGACCGCGCCAAATGCCGGGTGCTCGAAGAACTGGGCCGCGGCTGGCACCAGATCGAGGACTTCTACGCGCACAGCAACTGGTCCGACCGCACCACCGGCGCCCTCGGCGTCACCAACCCGCCCGGCCTGGCCCGGACGGCCGTCGCCCCGTTCCTCGCCGTGGGCCGCTACAGCACGATGGCGGACGCCGTCTGGACCGCCGAAGCCGCAGCCCTCGTACCCGAGGACCTCAGCACCGGCTGCTACCCCGACTTCGACTCCACCGGCACCCGCTCCGTCGGCTGCGACGGACGCGTCCGGCACAACGGCACCCTGGCCAAGGACACCCCGGCCGCCCGCCGCTCGGCCCACGGGAACTTCGGGCGGGCCACCGACCTCGCCGCCCGGGACGTGACCCGCCAGTGGAACGACTTCCGGGCCGCCGTGCACACCGCCTACCCGGGCCGCCGCGGCGAGCAGATGATCTGCGCCCTGACCCACGACCGGCCCGCCGCCGACTGCCGCTGAACGGGGCGGGCGTGCCCCGGAGCACGACATGGTTCCGGGCCGGTCCCGGAACCTGCCGGGTCCGTCGGTCAGTCGGTCAGTCGGTCAGTCGGTCAGTCGGTCAGTCGGTCAGTCGGTCAGTGGACGACGGAGAAGCTGCGCCACGGCAGCGTGCCGGGCGCGGTGACGTTCGCACTGGACATGGGGACGTAGACGCCGGGGGCCTTGTCGGTCTTCTCGCACTCCGGTGTCCGGAACAGGATGACGTCGGCCTGGGTGTTGTTCTCGACGTGGGCCGCGCCGTCCTGAAGGCGGATCTTGTGGCAGCCCTGGACGGGCGTGTTCGAGTACGTCAGCACGACCGGGGAGTCGTGGCCGCGGAAGGTGAGCGTGCCCACGGTGGTCTTGCCGGCCGAGCAGGCCGTGGCCGTGAGCAGCAGAACTGCCGCCCCGGTGATGACGCCGATATGCCGGAGGTGGGACATGGATCGGTCCTCGTCTGTGCGGTGATGGCTGCCCTTGGTCGCAGCGTGACGTGCCGCGCGGAGGACGGCATGCGGTGCGCGCCCGCCGGGATGACCGCCGAAGGGGGGAGGATCCCCCGTCCGGTCGCGCCGGGGGGCGTGCGCCGCCGTGTCGGAGTGGTGTCGCACACACACGGAAAGTGAGGAATCGAAGCCTCGCCGGGGGCTTCGGTCTTCGATCCCAGGCTGTTGGGCCCTTCTTCCCCGCCGAGGCCCAGCCGAAGGTGCCGGCCGCGGGGAGCGCGCGCCACCGAAATGCCGGGCCGCTGTCAGAGGCGGGTGACACCATCTGCCGCGGTGATCCGACCAGCTACAGGGGGTAGGCATGGCGAGCACGTACACGTGGCCGCGCGGGGCGGAGGCGGCCGACAGCGAGGAACTGGAGCGCTGGTTGGCCCGGCACGGTTGGGAGATCGACCCGACCGTGTTCATGGCCGGGGTCCTGGGCCCGGCGGTCCAGGTCCGCCGCATCGACAGCGCGTGCCCGGAGGCCGAAGCGGGGCTGCTGGTCCTCCCGGGCGAGACGGTGGAGTTCGACGGGGAGCGGATACGTCTGCGCCCCTGCGCCTACGCCTCGGCCGGGTCCCCTGCGTGAGGCGTCACGCGCCGGCGTACGGCGTGACCGGCCGGCCGGGCGGTCAGCACTGCCAGAGGAACGTCGCCTCGGCGCAGGGTCCGCAGGTGAAGGCGTAGCCGCGGCCGGTGCCGAAGTTCATGGCGGTCACGGGGTCCGGCCCCTCCTGCAGTTGCACGGCCAGCCTCATCGGCGCGGCGCAGTTCCGGCAGGCCGGGGTCTCGTCGTCCTGGAGCCAGGCCGGTGTGCCGCCGAGCTGACCGAGGACGTCGTTCACGCGCCGCCCGGTCCGCGCGGCCCAGGCGGCGCGGGCGCCGTCGTAGTCCGCTGCGTCCGCCAGGACCTGCGGCTCGGCGGCGTGGGCGGCGCCCAGGAACAGCTTCTCGCCGTCGACGGCCCGGGGCCGCGGTATGCGGCGCAGGCCGCGGGCCGGGAGGACCAGGGCCAGGTTGGCGCCGGAGGACGGGCTCCAGTCCTGGCACGAGCCCGGGCGGTTCTGGCAGGCGAACAGCACCAGCAGGTGGGTGTGCAGCCGGCCGCGGCCCGCTAGGGCGGAACCGGACGCGTCCAGGCGGATCTGTGCGAGGAACTTCAGCGGGCCGGCGCACTCGGCGCAGGTCGGCCATGCCGTCCCGGGCTCGGCCACGGGCACGCCACCGATACGGGTGACCGCTGCCGCGTGGGGTGAGGCCGGGCCGGCGTGGGTGATCAGGGTGATCGGGGTGATCGGGGTGGTCATGCGGCCCGACTGTAGGACACCGCACCGACACCGCCGGCCCCAGCCCAGCCCGGCGGCCGGCGGCCGGCGGCCGGCGGCCGGCGGCCCTTCAGATGCGCAGGAGGAGCACGGCGATGTCGTCCGTCTGGGGGGAGGCGGGGGCGGGCGCGTGCACGAGGGCGTCGATGAGCGTGTCGAGGTCGGCTCCGGGGCGTGCGGTGAGGACGGAGGCGAGTTCGAGGGTGGCCCGGTCCGGGTCGATGCCGCCGGCGGTGGGTTTCTCGACCAGGCCGTCGGTGTAGAGCGCGAGCAGGGTTCCGGGGGTCAGGTCCAGGTGCGTGACGGGGCACGGGGTGTCGGAGTCGGCGCCCAGGAGCGGGGCGGGGTCCAGGTCCACGAGGTGGGGGCGGGTGCCGGGGCGGTGTATCAGCGGGGGCGGGTGGCCCGCGCTGGACAGGATGGCCAGCCGGTGGGCGAGGTCGAAGTGGACGTAGAGGCAGGAGACGAGCAGCCCGGTGTCCAGGTCCTCCAGGAGGCGCCCGGTACGGGTGAGGACCTCCCCGGGCGGGGCCCCGGCGGCGGCCCTGATGGCGGTGCGGACCTGGCCCATCAGCGCGGCGGCGGCGACGTTGTGCCCCTGGACGTCGCCGATGACGGCCGCGACGGTGGTGGTGTCGAGCTGGATCACGTCGTAGAAGTCGCCGCCGATGTCCATGCCGTGGCCGGCGGGCAGGTAGCGGGCGGCGATCTCGAGTCCGGGCACGTCGGGCAGGGAGTGCGGCAGGAGCGCCTGCTGGAGGCCGTGGGCGAGGTCGTGGGCGGCGTCGTGGAGCCTGGCCCGGTCCAGGGCCTGGGCGATGAGTCCGGCCAGGGAGGTGAGGACGGCGCGCTCGTCGGCGGTGAAGGTGTGGGGGCGCTCGTAGGAGAGGATGCAGCAGCCGACCGGGCGTCGGGAGATCATCAGCGGGAGGAAGGCCCAGGCCTGCTTGCCGCTGATGCGGGGGGCGCCCGGATACAGGCGGGCCATCTCCTCCGCGTCGTCGAAGAAGGCGGGGACACCGCTGGTCAGCACCTTCCCCGCGGGGGTCGCGCCGGTGTCCAGCGGAAGCCCGTCGAGGCGGTCGAGGGTGGCGGCGTCGTAACCGTGGGATCCGGTGATCTTCAGGCGGCCGGCCTCGGCCGTGGACAGCACCAGGGCGTCGGCGTCGAACGCGGGCAGGACCTGGTCGGCGACCAGTTCGGCGACGTCGCGGACGGCGACGGTCTCCGTCAGGGCTGCCGCCAGGTGCAGGAGCTGGTAGATCCGGCCCGTCTGCGGGCGGCCGCCGGGCGACGGCCCGGGCTGCTGCGTCGCCGCGGGGCGGCCGGTGGGGGTGATGCGGACGCTGATGCCGCCGGCGTCCGGGTACAGCTGGAAGTGCAGCCAGTCGTCCGGCGGGTGCAGGGTGGTGAACTCCACCGGATCGCGACTCATGACGGCCGTGCGGTAGCGGTCCTCGACCAGCGGGGTCTCCAGCCAGGGCAGGGACTGCCAGGGCCGGGTTCCGAGCAGCTGGGCGGCGCTGCGGCCGAGCAGGGCGGCGGCGGTGCCGTCCACGAAGGTGATCCGGCTCTGCAGGTCCAGGGCCAGGGCCCCCTCGGGCAGACGATCGATCCAGTCGGCGGCGGCCTCCGCGGCCCGGTCGACGCCGTGCGGGCCGGTCGGTGCGACCGGGACGACGCGGGGCCGCTCCGGCACCGGCGGCGGGGGCCCGGGGACGTCCAGCAGCCGCGCGATGCGGCGGGCGGCCGCGGTGATGTGGTGCTGCTCGCGCCGGCTGGCACTGCGCGGGTGGCTGGCGGGCCAGAGCAGCAGCAGCGCGCCCCTGACGCCCTTGCGGCCCGGCAGCGGCGCCGCGGCCAGGGCGAACCGGTAGGGCAGGCCGGCGGCGGCCCTGGGGAAGTCGCGGACCAGGTCCTCCTGGGAGCCGACCCACACCAGCCGGTCCTCGCGCACCGCTGCGGCGACGGGTGTCGGAGCCGCCGCGGAGATCCGCAGCCAGGGGCGGACGACCTCCTCCGGCAGTCCGCACAGCACCGCCAGCCCCAGGTTCCCCCGCTGCCCGTTCCAGAGGTACAGGCCGCCGGCCGACGCGCCCGTCCGCTGGATGGCGTCGTTCAGCGCGTCGTCCAACGCCGACAGGCCGGACCGGCCCGCGCGGGCGCGGTACGGGCTCTCACCGCGGCCGGTCACGGCACACCTCCGTTCCTCTCGGCACGCAGGTGCCGAGCGGGGCCTCCCGGCACGAGCGTGCGGGTGGGCCCCAGCCCACCGCCAGGAGGGCTGCTGCCCACGCGCCTGACCACCGTCCGGGCGCGCAAACCTCCGACACGGGCAGGCTCCTACGGAAGACGCGGAAATGCGAGCCGACCGCCGAGCGGCAAGGCTGGGACCATGACCTCCGCGAGGCTGACCATCCACCCGCCCGACGAGAACGGAAGCCGCCAGGTCCGCTACGACGGCGCCGTCCTCGGCACCGCAGACCGGCCCAGCGACGTCGTCGAGTTGCTGCGCCGGGCCGGAGTCGCCGCTCCCGAAGCCCTCGACCTCGGCGATCCGGAGGTGGTCGAATGGCGCGGCGCCGGCCCCGAGGGCTGGGCGGAGTCACCGCCGTGACCGTCGGGAACCGGAGCCGCCGACCGATTCGGTCACGTTCTGCGGGTGGAATCTCGTTGTGCGCGCGGACTCGGGCTGAGCGCATCGGCGGCCTCGCCCTCCTTGCCCGACGCGGCCGCGAGGTCCTCGGCGGACGCGTCACGGCCGGCTGCCGGCTTGTCGTCGCCGCGGGCCGAGGGGCGCCTGCGCCGGCTCTGCGGGTCGTCGTCGTGGAGGGGAGCGCCTCCGGCGCCTCCCTGGTCCATGTCGTCCATCACAAGCTCCTTCCGTTCATTCCCCCGACCGTCACGGGACGAGGAGCGCCTTGATCATCCCGTCCTCCTTCGCCTGGAAGCGGGCGTATGCGTCGGGCGCCTCCTCGAGCGGCAGGGTGTGGGTGGCGAAGCCCTCCACGCCGAGGGGGTCGGCGTCGGTCAGCAGCGGCAGGATGGCATCGGTCCAGGCGCGTACGTTGGCCTGGCCCATCCGCAGGCTGATCTGCTTGTCGAACAGGGTGAGCAGGGGCATCGGGTCGACGGCGCCGCCGTAGACGCCCGAGACGGACAGGGTGCCGCCGCGGCGGACGAGTTCGATGCCGGTGTGCAGGGCGTTCAGGCGGTCCATCCCGACGCGCTCCATGAGGGGGCGTGCGACGGCGTCGGGCAGCCGCGCGGTCACCTTCTGGGCGAGGGACGCGGCGAGACCGCCGTGGGCCTCCATGCCGACCGCGTCGATGACCGAGTCCGTTCCGCGCCCGTCGGTGAGGTCGCGGACCGCTTCGACCACGCCGTCCGGTCCGTGGGCGCGCAGGTCGAGGGTGTGGACTCCCTGGCTGCGGGCCCGTGCGAGGCGCGCGGGGACGAGGTCGATGCCGATGACGGTCCGGGCGCCGCGGTGCTGTGCGATCCGCGCGGACATCTGGCCGATCGGACCGAGGCCGAGGACGGTGAGGGTCCCGTCCCGGGGCAGCTCGGCGTACTCCACCGCCTGCCAGGCCGTGGGCAGGACGTCGGACAGGTAGACGTAGCGCTCGTCGGGCGGCTCCGGGGGGACCTTCACCGGCAGGGTGTCGCCGAAGGGGACGCGCAGGTACTCGGCCTGGCCGCCGGGGACCTGCCCGTAGAGCTTGGTGTAGCCGAAGAGGGCGGCGCCCTTGCCGTGTGCGCGGACCTGTGTGGTCTCGCACTGGGAGTGCAGCCCCATGCCGCACATGTAGCAGGTGCCGCAGGAGATGTTGAACGGCACGACCACGCGGTCCCCGCGCCCGAGGGTGCGGACCTCGGGGCCGGTCTCCTCCACGACGCCCATCGCCTCGTGGCCGAGCACGTCGCCGGGGTCCAGGTAGGCGCCGAGCACGGAGTAGAGGTGGAGGTCGGATCCGCAGATGCCGGTCGTGGTCACTCTGACGATGATGTCGGTGGGTTCTTCGATGCGGGGGTCGGGGACGGTCTCGACGCGGACGTCCTCCCGGCCCTGCCAGGTCAGTGCGCGCACGGGGGGCCTCCTCGCTCATCCGGTCGGCGGACGTCGGTGGTGGCCGTGCTGGAGTCTGGCCTCCACGTGCCCGTCCACGATGCGCGTGTCGAACGCGGGCTGGGGTGCGGTGGCGGGGCCCCGGACGTTCCAGCCGTCCGCCAGGCGGAACACGCTGCCGTGCCAGGGGCACCGTACGCAGCCGTCCGCGATCTCCCCCTCCGCGAGCGGCCCCGCCATGTGGGCGCAGCGGTCGGCCAGCGCGCGGACGGCGCCGCCGCTCTCGCGTACGACGAGTACGTCCACGTCGTCCACCCGGGCGCGTACGGCCCGGCCCACGGGGAAGGCGGCCACCGCTCCGAGGTGGTGCCAGCCCTCCCGTACGAGGTGGGTGACCTGCTCGGCGTGGTTGGCGCCGGCGGCCTGCCGGTAGGCGAGGTGGCCGCCCAGCGCGCCCGCCGCGCCGACCACGGCGAGGCCGGCCATGCCGAGCGCCTTGCCGCGCAGGACGCGGCCCTGCGTACGGGCCGCGAAGGAGCTCGCGTAGAGCACGACGGCGGTGGTGTTGCCCAGGGCGTGGACGAGCCCGGTGCGGGCCTGTTCGGGCGGGAGCTCCGCCCAGTCCACCCAGCCGGACACCGCGGCGGGCGCCGCCGCGGCGAGACCGGCGCCCACCAGGACGTGCGCGGCTCGGCACCGGCCCGGACCGAGGTCCAGCAGTGCGGCCGACAGCCAGGTCCCGATCGGGACCTGGACGAGCAGGGGGTGTGCCGGATGGCCCAGCGGGCGGCCGTGGAGCACGTCGCGCACGGGTCCGAGCGGCACCGCCCGTACGGCCCGGCGGAGCGTGCGGATCAGGGGATCGGCGTACGGCGCCCGTTCCAGGCGTTCGACGGCCGAGAGCAGCGGTCCCGGGCCGGAGGCCACTGCCGCGTGGTGCATGCGGTCTGAGTCCATGGACCGCGCCTACCCGGCGACGGCACCGTCATGTGCGGCGTCCGGGGGGCGGCGGGGCGTGGTCGTCCGGAGTCGGCCCCTCGCTGTCGCGCAGCAGCATCCCGGTCTCCGCGGGGGTGAGCGGCACGGGCGGCGGGCCCGCGTCCGTCAGCCTGGCGAGGAGGCTGCGGCAGGCCCGGTCCTCGTCGGGGAACCGCTCCAGCACGGTGCGCGCCCCCCGCTCGCGGACGCCCACCACCCATGTGCCGGCCTGCTCCGCCAGGTAGAGGCGGTCCTCCGCGCGGGGGAGACCGGGAGGACCGGGGCAGTCGGGCACCTCGTACAGGCCGGGCGGAACCCCGGCCTCGCGCAGTGCCTCACACAGCCGGTGGCGGTCCATGCCCCGGCCTCCCTTCGGCGTTTCGGCGTTCGGCGTCAGTTCGCCCGTTCCAGGGAGCCGTCCGCCACGAGGTTGCTGACCCGGGTGCCCGTCTGGACGTTCGGGCAGTACGAGTCGCCCTGCGCGGGCCTCACGCTCGTGACGTACTGCACGCCGAGGCCGGGCTGTTCGAACCACGGGAGGGTGGGGCCGGCGCAGACCAGGATCGGCTTCTTCACCCGGTAGAGGTGGTAGTCGAAGGGCCAGCGGGGGTCCTGGGTGTTGAGGTTGGACGGCGGGATGGAGCGCTCGCCGTACTTGGTGCCGGCCGGTGCGAGGAAGCTCCCGAACTCGGCCCCGAAGCGGTCCAGCAACAGCCCCGGCTCGAGGGTGATCTCCGTGGCGATGATCTGGCCGCTCGCGTCGCGGGCGAAGCCGTCGCTGCTCGGGTACTTGTAGCCGCCCAGCCCGCTGTCGGCCGTGGGGTCCCACCACGTGTTGAGGAACTCCACCGGGGTGAGCTCACCGAACCGCTGGTAGCCGGTGAGGATGGCGCCGAGCACCCCGGTGGTGGGGAGCTTGGCCGGGCCGAACCGCCAGTCGTTGCACTTGAACTCGGTGTGCGCGTACGGGTAGGGCGAGGGGACCAGCCCCAGGCAGCGCGTCTTCTTGGCGTCGGACTCGGTGCTCTTGGCCTGGGACCCGGTCTTCGCCTCGGAGCCGGTGGTCTTCGCTTCCGGGCCGGTCCCGGACTCCGCGCCGGTCTTGGCGTCGGAACCGGTCTGTGCCTCCGGGGCGGGCCCGGACTCCTTCTCCTGGGCCTTCTCCTTCTCCTGGGCCTTCTCCTGGCTCTGGCCCTGGCCCTTCTCCTGCTCCTTCCGCTTCCCCTTGCCCTTTTCCCTGTCGCCCTTGTGTTTCCTGCCCTCGTCCCGTTTGTCGTCCTCGTCGCCGCTCGCCCGCCCGGGGGCCGGGGGCGGGACCGAGGCTGCCCATGCCGGGGGTTGGCCGACCGTGGAGGCCTGTGCCTCCACGGCAGTGAACGGGAGGGCGCCGAGCAGGACGGAACCGGTGAACCCGGCCGTCGTGGCCAGGCTCGCGCACCAACGGGGGAATGCCACAGAAACCTCCGGGAGATCGAGTCCACGGGGCGTCAGAAACGCCCCGACCCATCACAGGAGATCCGCGGGGGCCCGGCAATCCGGGCGGGGCCGAACGGCGGCGCCGGTCACCTGACCGCACGTCGGTGTACCGCTGCCGGGAGCCGCCCGCCCCCTCCGGCCCGTCGTACCGTCAAGCGTCGCCCTGCTGCCGGACGAGGTGGCACAGGCGTAGGAGGGTGGTGTCGTCGCCGAAGCCACCCGCCTTGACCAGTACGGGGAGGGCGGGCCGGCCGCCGAGCAGGGTTCCGCGTGCCACGCCGGGCTCGGGCTCGTCGGCCAGGCTGATGCCGGTGACCCCGAGGGCGCCGAGTGCGTCGAGGACCTCGGCGGCGGTCTCTCCCCCGGTGAGCACCAGCGCGTCGATCCGGTCCTCCTCGACGAGCTTGCGCACGGCGTCGGCCATGGCGCGGCCGAGGGCCCGGGCGGCGTCCCGCGGCCGGCGTTCGTCCGGGGTGTGCAGGGCGAGCACGGGTGCCGTCGCGGCGCTCAGGTCGGCGACCGTCGCGGCGGGGTCGTCGGTGGCGGTCACCGTCCGTACGTCCACCCGGGCGCGCAGCACGGCCAGCTGCCGGCGGGTGGCGGGATTCGCGCTGCCGACGACGACCAGCGTCCGCCGGGCCGGACCGGGTAGGGGAGGGGGGACGACCGCGGCCCGTGCGCAGTGCCGTGCGAGGGCGGCCGCGAGCCCGGGCGAGCCGACCCACAACACCTCCTCGGGGCGGGGCACGCTCTCGACGAGCCGGTCGAGGTCGGCGTCCTGCTGGGCCGAGTACGCCACCACCGCGCCCGCGCCGGTCAGCCGGGGCAGTTCGGCGACCCGGTCCGGGCCGGCCGGGACGGCCTCCGGGAGCAGTTCCGCGAGGTCCGAGCACCGTACGGGGTGTGCGGGGTCGCGGGCGAACTCGCTCTCGTGGACCGGGACGCCCCGTACGTACTGCACCCCGCCCACCGTCACCCGGCCCTCGGCGGGGAAGGCGGGGGCGACGATCACGGCCCGGCGCCCGGAGCCGGAGCGGGCGGCCCGGATCTCCGCCGCGACGTGCCCCCGGAGGGTGGAGTCCACCGTCTTCAGCAGCAGGCCGGCGCCGGCGTACCGGTGGGCGGCCTCCCGCATACGGGCGGCGGCGGTCCGCTCGTCGGCGACGCGCGTCCCGAGGTCGACCGCGGTCACGCCGCCGGACGGACCGGCCGCTACCGCGGGCGCCGCCGGGAGGCGGAAGAGGATGCGGGCCTCGTGGCCGGTCCGGCGGAAGGGCGCTGCGCCGTCGCCGGCACTGGTGAGGTCGTCCGCCAGCACGGCGATGACCGGTCCCCGGTCCCTTCGGGATGTCATTGCGTTCCCCCTCCACCTGGTCGCCGTAGCCGCGCGGCCGGCGCCCTCACGAGATCGTTACCGCCCCATACTGGGCGGCGGAACAGCGCCGGACAAGTCACGCCCTCCCCGTCCCCCACAGGGGGTTCTCGGGCCGTATCCCTGCGTGGCCCTGGCCCGAGGTCCTACAGTCCGTTGCATGTTGGACTTTCAACTCCTCGGCGCGATCGCCGGGTTGGGGGGCGTGGCCCTCGGCGTTCTGTTCGTGGTCTACCGGGACTTCGTCCGCAGTCTCATCCGGCAGAAGATGTTCCGGACGCTGACGCCCGCGCAGGCCACCGGACTCTTCGGAGCCGTGATCACCTTCACCTTCGCCATCGCCATCCTCGGGATCTTCGCCACGCTCGCGGAGGGGGCGGGGGCGAGGCGGTTCATGGTGCTGGTCGGGGTCCTGCTCGCCTTCCTGCTGCTGGCGCTGCTGCTGGCGGGCCGGTTCGTGAACCCGGGACGCAGAGGGTCGGACGGCGGGGCCGCCGAGGAACGGACCCTGGCCCGGGTGGCGCGGCTGGTGGCCGCGGGTGAGCCGGTGCAGGCCGAACGGGCACTGGAGGCTCCGGGCACGGACCGCAGCTCCGAGGAGTTCTGGTACTGGAAGGCCCGGATCGCGCTGGCCGGCGGGAACACCGCGGTGGCCGCAGGCTACGTCGACGAGGCGCTGAAGCTCGAACCGCGCAACCCGCACGCCCTCGCGCTGAAGATCAGGATCCTGCTCGTCGGCCAGGACCCGGCGGACCTCGGCCGGGCCGTGCAGCTCGCCGAGAACGGCCAGGGCCTCAGCGAGGAGCTGGACGTCTGGCTGCGGCGGCTGCGGGCCGAGGGCATGTTCGAGGTCGGCGTACGGACCAACACCGCCCTGGACGAACGCTGCCCGCTGCCCGCCCGGGAAGGCGGCCGAGCCGCGTCCCGCTGAGCCGGGCCGCCCCGACCCCTCGTACACCGGCGGACGGATCACCGCGCCGGAACACGGAACACGGAACACGCAACACGGAACACGCAACACGGAATCAGGAATTCGGAGAAGGTGCGCATGACGATCGACTTCGGGGGCTCCATGGACGGCTCCCCCGCCGTGCTCTACATCCCGCGTCCCTCGGGACCGGGCCCCTGGCACTGGGCCGCCCCACAGGCCGAGGAGGAGATCCGCCGCCGGGGCAGGAGCCGGGGGCTACACCTGGCGGAGGGGACGGCCCGCGAACCGGAAGAGGTGGACTCCTTACTGGACCGGCACCCGGGCGCCGCCGTGCTCGTCCAGTCCGCGCTCCCCGGCCACCGCCCACTGCTCCGGCCGCTCCTCGACGGGGACCACGAACTCGTCGACGCCCTCATCGCCCTCGGCGCCACGCTCGTCGTCTGCGACGAGGAGTCCGGGCCCGCCCCGGGCGTCTCCGTACGGCACTGGGCACGTGCCGAGGCGGTGCTCCTGGTCACCGACCCGTTCGCCCCGCTCAGCCTGCTCCCCGACGAGGAGTGGCGCCGTACGACGGCCTGCGAGAGGTACGCGCGGGGACTGGGACTGCGGCCCGGCAGTCGCATCCGGGACTACCCGTCGTACATGGACTTCGTGCAGGAGGAACTCCGCTCCGGCCCTGCTGCGGCGGGCGTCACGGTCGTGATCCACCCCGCGGCGTCCACCGGGGGCCCCGACATCCACGGGCGGCCGCACCGCCACGAGAGCCCGGTCTGGCGCTGGCTGAGCCGGGGCGCGGTCGTCCACTCGGCGGGGCGGGTGGGGCAGGAGTCGGAGGGGGTGGACGAGCTGCGCGGCCACCTCCGCTCGCGTCCGAAAGAGCGTCGCATGGACCGGTTGCGGCGGGAGCAGAACATCGAACCGGGGCCCGAGCCGACAGCCGGACCGGAGGTCTACTACGACGACGCTTGGGACGCCGCCGATGCGGCCCTGGACGACCGTCCCGCCTTCATCGACCTCCATGCAACCGCCAAAGACGCGTACGCCGATCACCTCATCGTCGGCGACCACGACGCCTCACCCGACTTCCTGGGCCCGGCCTTCGTGCGTCCGCCCCGCGAGCCGGAACCGCCCCGCCGCGACCCCAGCCAGCCCCTCCCCCGTGACGGCCTCTTCATCCGCCGCACCACCGCTTACGGCACCCGGGCCCACCTCGGGATCACGGAGCTCATCGACAACGGTGTCCTGATCGGGCAGGACCAGATCCGCTTCGACGACTTCGTCGCCTCGCGCACCGACCGGGTGCCCGGGCCTGCCGAGGGCGAGGCGGTCGCCGTCAGCCACGGCCTCGCGGCGGTGCCCGGCGATTCCAAGGCCCACGACGCCACCACCCACTTCGTGGAGATCGCCCTCAAGGCCGGCGCGGCGCCGTCCGGCGGGGCGGCGCAGCCCGAGGAGCCCCTGCCGGTCAACCTCGTCTTCGTCGTCGACACCAGCATCTCCATGACGGGCAGCAAGCTCGACACGGTGAAGGCGGCCCTCCAGGAGATCCACCGGCGGCTGCGGCCCACCGACACCCTCGGCATCGTCACGTTCGCCACCAACGTCTCCACCCTCCTCCCGGCCACCCGCAAGGACGACCTGCCGCCCGAGCGGTTCGCGCAGCTCGTCGCCGGCATGAAGGCCGACGGCGGGACCGACATCAACCTCGGCATCCAGTACGGGATCGCCGAGATCGGCCGCCGGGCCGGCACCGCCCGCACCGTCAACCGGCTGTACCTGTTCTCGGACGGCGACCCGACCTCCGGCGAGACGAACTGGACGGTCATCCGCAAGAACCTCGCGGTCAAGCTGCGCGGCGACCTGACCGTCTCCTGCTTCGGCTTCGGCGGTGACGCGCGGATGGACGAGCTGTCGGCGCTCGCCGGAACCGCGGGCGGGCACGCCACCTTCGTCACCCGTCCCGAGGAGGTCGGCACCGGCCTCCTGGAGGACCTGGAGCGGCGCGACCACCTGGCCGCCATCGACATCCAGCTCCGGATCGACATCGACCCGGAGGTCGTGGTGTGGCACCTGTACGGGCACGACCTGGTGTCCGACCCGAGGGCGCGGGCCGGTGTGTTCCGCGAGGCCGAGGAGGCGGCCCGGTTCGCGCTGGCGGAGTACGGCACCGCCGTGCTGCCCGACCTGATCACCGACGAGCACGGCATCCGGATCTTCGCCCCCGACCTGGCGTTCGGCGAGACGTACTGGGTGGTCCTGGAGGTGCAGGTCCCGGACGGCCGGACGGCCTCGGACGGGCTCGGCACGGCGACCGTGCAGTACGCCGACACCGTCGCGCGGGAGAGCCGGAGCCGCAGCATCACCCTGGCGGAAGGGCCGCTGCTGGCCGGGGAGACGGTACTCGTGCACGCCGTGGGACTGCGGACCAGCGAGGTCACGTACCACGCGCTGGACGACCTGTACGAGAACGACCGCGCCGCCGCCGGACGCAGGCTGACCGAACACATCCAGGTCCTCAAGCAGGTCCACGACGCCCATCCGGCCGCGGAGTTCGTCGACGACCGGGTGACGCTGGAGAAGCTCAAGTCCCTGACGGACTCGCTGGGCACGGTGATGTCCTTCACGGACGCCGCCGCCCCGGCGCCCGGCATCCGGGCCATGAACGCCTTCGCACAGGTCAGGTCCGGGTACGCGGCGTTCTGAACGGCTCCAGGCCGGGCGGCGGACCGTCGCCGCCCGGCGGGACCGATCCACCCGGGGCCCCTCCGCGGTGGCCGTCACCGACTGCCCCTATCATGACCCCGGCTGCAGGCCGGGCGCCGTTCCCGGCGCTGCGTGGCGACGCCGTACGCGACAGCGCGGCACGGCGCTGACGACGACGGCACCCACATCGAAGGTCCCGTGTTCGTTCGCCCGGGTTCCAGGGGGGTGGGGATCCACGGCGAAGGGGCGGGTAGATGAAGGCGTGGGTGGTCCCCGGGTACACGGAGACCAGAGAACTCGGCTCGGGAGCCAGTGGCCGGGTCGTACTGGCGGTGCACGACGGGACGGGAACTCCCGTCGCGGTGAAGTACCTCAACGACCGGCTGCGCGGCGACCCCGCGTTCGTCCAGGGCTTCCGGGCCGAGGCCCGCCTGCTCGGCGGTCTCCGGTCGCCGTACGTCGTCGGGCTGTACGAGTACGTGGAGGCGCCCCACGGCGCCGCCATCGTGATGGAGCTCGTCGACGGCGTCGCGCTGCGCGAGCTGCTGAAGCAGTCCGGGCAGGGCGGCACCGGCCCCGAGGCGGCCCTGGTCGTACTGAAGGGCTCTCTGCTGGGCCTGGCGGCCGCGCACCGGGCCGGCGTCGTGCACCGCGACTACAAGCCGGAGAACGTGCTGGTCGCCGCCGACGGCTCGTCCAAGCTGGTGGACTTCGGTATCGCCACGGACCACGGCGCCACGCCGGGTGTGGCCGGTACGCCCGCGTACATGGCGCCCGAGCAGTGGCAGGGCCGGCCCGCCTCCCCGGCGGCCGACGTGTACGCGGCGACGGCCACGTTCTTCGAGTGCCTGACCGGGCGCAAGCCGTACGCCGGAGAGAACTTCGCCGAGCTGGCGCTCCAGCACATCGAGGCCCCGGTCCCCGAGTCCGAGGCCCCCGGGCCGGTGCGCCCGCTGATCCGGCGGGGCCTGGCGAAGCGGCCGGACGAGCGCCCGGAGGATGCCGAGGCGTTCGTCGCCGAGCTGGAGGCCGTGGCCCGCGGCGCGTACGGCCCGGACTGGGAGGAGCGCGGCCAGCGCAAGCTGGCGGCGCTGGCCGCGCTCCTGCCGCTGCTGTTCCCCTCGGCGGGCGGCGCACCGGCGACCACCACGGCGTTCGCCACGACCTCGCTGTGGGCGCCCGGGCGGCGCGGCTGGCTGGGCGCGGGCGTGGCGCTGGTGCTGGGGCTGCTGGTGGTCGTCACCCAGGCGGCGGCCACGGACCGGCCGGTCGGTGCGGCCGCGTTGAGCTCCTTCGCGACGACCAGCGCGGCGCCGCCGACGGGCGGGCCGGTCCCGTCGGGGTCGCCGTCGGGTTCGGCGTCCCCCTCGGCCTCGGCCTCGCCCGACGCGTCGGCCTCGCCGTCCGCGTCGCCGTCCGGCTCGGCGTCGGCCTCCGCGGGAGCCTCCCCTGGTCCCGGCCCCGGTCCCGGCTCGTCGTCCGCCCCGGTACCGACGGGCCCGGCCCAGCCGACGCCGGCGCCGCCGACCACCCCGCCCCCGTCCCCCACGCCCTCCCCGGCGGTGAAGGTGAGGGCGGTGAGCGTGACCTCGTTCCGGCAGACCGGTGTCACCGCGGCGCAGGTGACGTTGTCCGTCGACGCATCCGGCCCGGCGACCGTCCGGCTGGAGTGGTTCAGCAGTGACGCCCGGGGCTCGCTCGGCGCGTCCGAGGGCTCCCTGACCTTCCCCTCCTCGACGGCGGCGACCGCCCGGACCCTCACGTTCCGCGGCGCGGGCTGCTATTGGGGCGTACGGGCCACGACGACGCCCGCGGCGGGCGGCGGGGCAGCGGTCCAGCAGTTCCTGATCAGGCGGTGCGACATCCGATGAGCAACGACGACGAGTACAGCGCGACCGCGCTCGGCAGCCACTGGATCAGCGGGCCCCCCGCCGAACGGCCGGACGTCGCCCCCGACCGGGTCGACGGCTCCGTGCTGCGCTTCGGACCCGGGGTGACCGCCGCCGCCGTGGCACCGTTCCCGGTCGTGCCGGAACCCGCGCCCACCCGCCGGTCCGGGGGCGGCCTGCGCCGGTACGCGCTCGCGGGCGCCGTACTGGCCGGCGTCCTCGGCTACCTGTGCTGGCAGCAGTACGGGCCGGGCGTCGCGGTGCGGGACGCGGCCGTGACCACCGATCCGGCCGGACCGGGGTGCGGGGCGACCGCCGATGTGGTCGCCGTCGTACGGACGGACGGCCGCCCCGGGACCATTGCCTACCGGTGGATCCGCAGCGACGGCACCCGCTCCGAGCGGTTGACGGAGCGGGTGGCCCGGGGGCAGCAGGAGGCCCGGCTCCACCTGGAGTGGACCTTCCAGGGCACGGGGAACTACCCGGCGAAGGCGCAACGGGAGCTGCTGGAGCCGGCCCGGCGCACGGCGGCGGTGGAGTTCGCCTACCACTGCGCCCCGTAGCGGGGTCGGACGGCGATGTCGGCGGGGCCGTGACACGTGCCGACCTCGGCTGACTCTTTCCGGCCAACACCCCTGTTGCATGGCTGGAAACAGTGCAATGCTGGGCGCACGGCGGCCCTCCCCCTCCCCCGCGGAGAGGCCCCCGGCCCCGCCCGGACGCACCCCCGGGCGGGGCCCATCCATGCCCCGCCCTAACCCTCCAGCGGCTTCAGCTCCTTGGCGAAGTGGAAGGCGACGATGTCGAGGCGTTCCCGGAGGTAGAAGCGGTGGGCGCCGGTGCGGTGGGTGGCCGAGTCGAGGCTGAACTCGTAGCAGTCCGCGGCGCGGGCGTGCGCCTCCAGGTGGGCGAGCATCGCGTGGCCGACACCGGTCGAGCGGGCGGCCTCGGACGTCACCAGGTCGTCCACGTAGAGCTTGCGCAGGCAACTGGTGGTGTCGACGATGCGCCAGCCGGCCGCGGCGACGCACGCCCCGTCGTCCGCGTAGCCGGCGGTGAAGCGGAGGCCCTGGTCGTGGCCGCGCTCGTACACCTGGCGGAACAGCTCCTCGGTGAGGTGCGGGCGCAGCTCACGCAGGACGGGGAGCAGGTCGGACGTCAGGCGCGGGTCGCCGACGCCGAGGTCGATGATCTTCATGCCGGGGACGATATCCCAGCCCCCGCCGGCGCGGGCCGGAGCCGGGATCCGCCGGAGCCGCGGGGCCGGCGGGGCGGCGAGGGAGGTCAGCCGCGGTAGAGCTTGTTCACCGCGGTACGGGTGGTGTTCTTGAAGGCGTTCACGGGGGCGTCCTGGAAGGTGCCCATGCGGCCCCAGTGCACGACGGTGACGGTGCGCCCGTCCCTGCCGACGGCGAACAGGTGGACGTCGTTGCCGGCCCACGCGTGCGTGGTCCGTACGCCCTGGACGCGCGCGCCCTCCTCGACCTCGACGCGGCCGAAGTCGCGCCACTCGGCCCTGACGTCCGGATCCTGCTGCGCCACGCGGTCCGCGCAGCTCTTGACCGCCGCGTTGAACAGCGCGGCCAGCGAGCGCGCCGCGGCCTCGTCGCGCTCCACGACGGTGACCTGGACCGCGTTGGTGTCGACGTCCGTCCAGAACGCGCGGTGCCGTGACGTGGCACCGGGCAGCGCCTCGCCGACGCAGAACGGCAGCGGGTCGGGGGCCCCGGCGGTCACCGGGCCCGCGTGCCAGGCCGTGCCGGTCTGCCGCGGCAGCTCGCGGGCGTCCAGGAAGGCGGGCCCGTCCGCGGCGGCGGCGGACGGCGCCGCCAGGGCGGCGGTCGCCACGGCCGCGACGGCGGCGGCGGCGGCGAGGCAGGTGGGGGCGGCGGGACGGTGGCTCATCAGATCTCCCCGTTCACGGTGAAAGCAGGACAGGCAGTACGGGCGGTACGGGCGGTACGTCCTGGGCATTTCCCCGCTGCCCCCGGATAAACGGCCGCACCCCACAGTGCCAGGGGTGCGGCGTGCGGGGTGCGGGGTGCGGCGCTCCGGTGACCGGCGCGCGTCAGCGGTGCTGCGCGGCGCGCGGGGCGACCAGGGCCGCCGGCGCGTCGGTGAGCGGCGGACCCGCCGGACCGCCGCGCTTGGCGTCGGGCACGGGGGCGGCCGGGGCCGGAGTCGGGGCCGGGGCCGTACTGCCGCACAGGGCCTGGTCCTTGTACGCCCGCATCGCGGCGTCGGCCGGGTGGTCGAGCAGCTCCGTGCCGGCCTCGTTGAGGCGCTGGTACTTCATCAGGTTGTAGCCGATCGCGAACTGCCGCTTGCCCTCGGGGCTGGACAGCACCCACGTGCCGGCGCCGAAGACGCCGCCGTCGTGGCCCCACGCCGGCCCGCACGGCGTGTCCATGGAGTAGATGCCGAGGCCGTAGCGCATGGCGACCTCCCCGGACGGGGTCCTGACGTCCACGGTGGTGCGCATCTGGTCCAGTTGGGCCCGCGGCAGCAGGTCGCCCTTCAGCAGGGCCCGGTAGAAGGTGCTGAGGTCCTGCGTGGTCGACACGAGCGCGCCCGCGGTGCCCGCCCAGGTCATGTTGTAGTCGCTGTAGTCGCGCGGCGGGTCGATCAGCCCGTAGAAGCTCTCGTACATGCGGGCGTGCGGGCCGTGGATCTTCGGGTCGGTGCCGGGGAAGTAGGTGTTCCGCAGGCCGGCCGGGCGGATCACGTCCCGGGTGATGACCCGCTCCGGGTCCTCACCGGTGACCTTGCGCAGGATCTCGCCGAGGAGGACGTAGTTGGTGTTCGAGTAGTGCCACTCGGCACCGGGTTCGCTGAGCTGCGGGCGGGCCACCCCGTATCCGATCAGCTCGGCCGGGCGCACCGTGCGGAACCGGTGGTCGTCGAGGCTTTCGGTGGTGCCCTTGAGGAGCGAGGGGAAGGCGTCCGCTATGTAGTCGTTGATGCCGCTGGTGTGGTTGAGCAGCATGCGTACGGTCACCTTGCGGCCGCGCTCGCCCGGCAGCAGCTCGGGCACGTAGTCGCCCACCGGCCGGTCGAGTTCGATGCGTCCCCGGGCGGACTGCTGGAGCACGGCGACGGCGGTGAAGGTCTTGGTGACGCTGCCGACGCGGTGCCGGAAGTCCGGGCGGACCGGGCGCCTGGTGTCCACGTCCGCGAAGCCGGCCGCCCCGTCGAAACGGGACTGCCCGTCCCGGACCGTCGAGTAGATGCCGTAGATGCCGGCCTCGTGGACGGCCCGCAGCTTCTTGTCGAGCTCCGCGCGGTCGAGGCGGCCGGCGGCCGGAGCGGCGGCAACGGCGGTGTCCGGGCCGGCGGCGAACGCGGTGGGGGCGAGACCGGCGAGGAGGGCGACGGCGACGGCGCTCGCCGCCGCGGCACGGCGCAGCCGACGGGGGCTGCGGGGGTGGGAACGGCCGGGGCGGGAGTGGTCCACGGGTCTCTCCTGGGTCGGCGGCCCGGGTCCCGGGCCTGGTGATCACGAACACCTCGATTCTTCCGCCGCGTTCCACCCCGCTTCGTCCTCCACCGGGACGAGTCGCCCGCTTCCCGTCTCAACCTCCGGGAGGAAGCGACTCACTGACGATCCGTTACATATGTCATACCGGCGGACGGGCCCGGCCGTTCACCGGCGCCGCTGCCCGGAACGACCTGCCGCAGCATCAGGGGCGCCGGCTGCCCTGCAGGGTCGCGGCCGCCCTGGAGCGGAGCTCGTCCGCCGAGGTGCGATCGCCGGTCGACTCGGCCCGGTTCGCCTGCCGCAGGTAGGCCAGCACCCGGACGTCGGCTCCCCGCAGCGCCGGTGCGAGGTACAGCCGGGTGGCCAGCCAGCCGCACAGGAAGCCGAACACGAAGGAGCTCGCCACCAGGGCACCGGCGAAGGCCGCGCTGTCCGGCCGCCCGCCGAGGGCGGGCGCCAGCGCAGACGCCAGCCGCCGGAAGGCCTGCCCCAGCGCGGGGAGCTGCGTCAGCCCTGCGCCGATCAGCAGCTTGGTCAACCAGTCCGAGACCTGTTCCAGGTTCGTGTTGGGCTCGTAGAGGGTCTTCGTGGCGGCGGTGCCCGCTTCGCCGCCGTCGCCCCCGGACGCGTCACCGGACGAGATCGTGCGGGGAACGCCGAAGAGGAAGCCGATGCCTCCCCCGACCAGTGCTGCGGCCCCGAAGACCATCAGACCGGAGCCGATCACGGCCGCCGGTTGGGCGCAGTGGACGGCGTAGAGCAGCAGGCTGACGAGGCCTGCGGCGAGCACTCCGGCGAGCAGGCCCGCCTGCCGGGAGAACGGCGAGGGCAGCGCCCCGAACCACCGGTTGGGCATGGCGGCCTCCCGATCGCCGACAGACGAGTGACCCGGGGCATTGCAGCACGGGCCGGCCCGCATCCCGGGACCGCCACGCTCGCGCAGTGCGCCGGCCCGCCCGTCAGGGCCAACCGGTTCGTACCGCGGCTACCCCGCAGTGCCTCGACGTGCAGATGCCGGCCGGCACGTACCGCGGTGACCGTGGCGATGGTCCAGGCCGTTGCCCACGCGGCGCCGACGAGCAGGGCGGCGAGCGCGGTGGGCAGGTCGGGCGGGGTGGGCCCGAGGCCCGGCGCCAGGCCCGCCGCGCGGCCGCCGAAGCCCAGGACGCCCGCTGCCACCATCGCGATGCCGGCCCAGGAGACGGCGAGCACGGGCCAGCGGACGAGGCGGGTCTGCGGCAGGCGGGCGAGGAGCAGGGCGACGGCGGCCATCAGCAGGCCCAGGGCCGCGTTGGCCAGCTGGGCGGGCCCGACGTCGGCGACCTCGGCGTAGGCGCCGGCCGGTGCGGGAAAACCGGGCATGCCGAGCTCGTCGTTCCGCGCCAGGTCCACCTTGCTGACGGTGTAGGCGAGCGCACCGAGGCAGGCGATGACGGCTGCAGCCAGCTGCGTTCGGGGTCGGTTCGGGGTTCGGGGCATGGGTCCAGCCTGGCGTGGGCGGCGGCCGGGCCACGTCCTGCTCGCGTCCCGACCCGCCTCCCCCGGACGGGGGAGGCGGCGGTCGTACCGTCGGCGTCGGGCGGGCGGCCGACGGACGTGCGGCCCGTTGCGGTGCCATGCTGGTGCGACGGGAGAGGGAGGCCGCGATGGGCTGGTACGCGGACCAGGTCCTGCCACGGATCGTGAACGTCGCCTGCGGCGCCGAGGTCGCCCGGCCGCTGCGGCGGCGGGTGTGCGCGGGGCTGCACGGCGAGGTGGTGGAGATCGGCTTCGGCACGGGGCACAACGTCCCCTTCTACCCGCCGGCCGTCACCGGCGTGGCCGCGGTCGAGCCCTCCGACGTCGGGTGGAGGCTGGCCCGCGACCGGGTCCTTGCCTCCCCCGTCCCCGTACGGCGGGCCGGCCTGGACGGGCAGTCACTGCCCTTCGAGGACGACACGTTCGACACGGCCCTGTCCACCTGGACGCTGTGCACCGTCCCGGACGCGGTGGCGGCGCTGCGCGAGCTGCGGCGCGTCCTGAAGCCGGGCGGCACCCTGCACTTCGTGGAGCACGGCCTGGCCCCGGAGGAGGACGAGGGCGTACGCCGCTGGCAGCGGCGCCTGGAGCCGGTCAACAAGCGGCTGCTCGGCGGCTGCCACCTCACCCGGTCGACGGTCGGCATGCTGACGGCCGCGGGCTTCGTGATCACCGCACTCGACGTGTTCTACGAGGAGGGCGCCCCGAGACCCCTGGCCGCCGCCTCCCTCGGCACCGCCCTGTCCCCCTGAGCCCCCGCCAGGCCCCTGTGTAACTCCTCGGCGGGGAGCAGGTGTTCTCAGCGTTCGGGGAGGAGCAGGGTCGAGGGGGTGTGGAGGGTGATGCGGGTGGGGGTGAATTCGGTGGCTTCGGCCGGTGGTACGCCCGTGCCGGGGTTGCGGGCGTAGCGGGGGTGGGCGCCGCCGCTGATCTGCCAGCGTATGCGGTGGCCTGGGGCGAAGCGGTGGGCGGCGGAGGACATGGACACGGTCACCTCGGTCGGTAGGTCCGGGGTGGACCGGACCTGAGCCACGCCGTCGCAGACGTTCGTGGACCGGCCGTCGGGGGAGACGTCGCACAGGCGGGTCACGACGTCGCAGTGGCCGGTGTCGGTGGACAGCGTCAGCCGCGCCGTGACCGGGCCGAGGATCTCCACGGGGGCCGTCAGCGGCGGTCCGGTGAAGGTGACGACGTCGTCGCGGGCCTCCAGCGTGCGGTTGTTGCGGGCGCCCGCGGTGCGGGAGAGCAGGCGGCCGCCGACGGAGGGGGTGGGGTCGGCCGGATCGTAGCGGAAGGCGGCGAGCGGGGCCGGCCCGGCGGAGGGCCGGACGTCGGGGCCGAGATGGGCGTCAGGGGTCGCGTACCAGGCCGTGGGGGGCGTGAGCAGCGGCCAGTCGAGCACGTCCTGCCACTCCTCGGCCCCGCCCATGTGCACCCGTACGCGGGTGGGCCGGAGCGCGGAGCGGTCGTCGTCCAGGTGGGCGCGCAGCCAGGCCAGGCTTTCGGCGAAGACCGCGGGCCAGCCCTGCTGCAGGGCGGAGGTGTGGGTCCAGGGACCGACGAGGAGGGTGGTCTCGCAGCCGGCGCGGCGCAGCCCGTCGTACTGCTCGAACACCTGGTCGGCCAGGACGTCGTGCCATCCGGTGACGAGGGCGGTCGGTACCGTCGTCCGGTCCGCCGCGTGGGCGAGGGAGGCGCCGTCCCAGTACGGGTCGTCGGCCTCGGGGTGCGTCATCACCTCGTCCAGCCAGGGCACTTCGCCGAGCGCGGTTTCGTACGCCCTGCGCAGCGGCCGGGCCGTGGTGATGGCGCGCAGGCTCCGCTGCAGGCGCATCGTGGCCCTCAGGAAGGGGCCGGTGCCGCGGTGCTGGTAGGTCATGCCGGCGCCGACGGCCAGGGCGGTATCCAGGTGGAGCACCCCTCCGGCGTGGAACAGGGCGCGGGGGTCGTGCAGGCCGAGCTGGACGACCATCGCCTTGAGCTCCGGCGGCGGATCCAGGGCCAGGGCCCACTGGACGTAGCCGAGGTAGCTGGGGCCGAGGGTGGCGAGGCGCCCGTCGAACCAGGGCTGTTCGCGCAGCCAGGCCACCGCGGCCCGGCCGTCGGCGGGTTCGTTGCGCCAGAGGTGGAACCGGCCGCCGGACCCGCCGGTTCCCCGGCAGCTCTGCAGGACCACGTGGAAGCCCTGCTCGGCGAAGAGCAGGCCGTACATCGGCGACCACGGCAGGCCCCGCCCGTACGGGGAGCGCACGAGGAGCGTCGGGAAGTCGCCCTCGGCGCGCGGGAAGTAGTGGTCGGTGACCAGCGGGCTGCCGTCGGCGGCCGGCACCTCCAGCCCCTGCTCCAGGCCGACCTCGTAGCGCTTCGCCGGCAGGCCGCGCCAGGTCGCCCGCATCAGCCGGGCGGACAGCGGCGGTTTGCCGGGCGGCGGCACCCGGGCGGGCTTCGGGACGGGGGTGTTGACGGTTCGTGAGGACATGGTTCCACTCCCTTCTCTACGTACACTGTACGTTATTGAGGCCCGGCCACTCGCCCGGCCACTCGCCCGGCCGCTTGCGCCGAAGGTGCGGTGTGCGGCGCGACGCGGTCCACGGCGCGGCGAGGGGCGGGCAACGGCGCCGAGACTGGGGGCGGGTCGCCCGTCGGTGGCCCCGGGCCGCTCGGGAGGGGACGTGCAGGCGAAGGCCGCTGTGGCGCTGGCTCCGTACATGGTCGTGCTGACGGTGACGACGGGGCTGGTGGAGGCCGCCAGTCTGCTCACCCTCGGGCCGGTGTTCACGGCCATGCAGACCGGCAACGTCCTCTTCCTCGGCTTCGGCCTGGTGGGCGAGGGCGGGCTGTCGGTGGCGGCGCCGGCGGTGTCCCTCGCGGCGTTCCTCGCCGGGGCCCTGTTCGGCGCCCGCCTGGAGACCCGGCTGGAGACCGGCCGGCACCGGTGGTTCGTCATCGCGCTGGTGGCGGAGGCCCTGCTGGTGGCTGCGGCCGCCGCCACGGCCTGGGGCCTGCACCCCGTGCACCGGGCCCCCACCCCGCGTCACCTCACCACCATCGCCGTGCTGTCGACCGCGATGGGCGTCCGCAACGTGACCACCCTGCGGGTGCAGGTCCCCGACCTGCCCACCACCCTGGTCACCCGGGCCATGACCGCCCTCATGGCCGGGTCCGCGCTCGGCAACGACGACCTCCTCGCCCGCGGGCCGACCACGACGGCCCGGCGCGCGGCCTCGGTCGGGGCGATGTTCGCGGGCGGTGTGGCGGGCGCGGCCTGGGTGCACGCCGGCTGGCCGGTGGCCGGGCTCCTGCTGGTCGCGTCGGCCGTCGTGCTGCTGGTGGCGGTCGCGTACGTGCCCCGGCCGCGCCTGTACACGCGCTGAGCCGCTGTTCGGCGGGGAAGCCGGGGCGCGTGGCGGTACCGGATGCCGCCGCGGGTCGGTGTCCCGCGGGTGCGGCGGTCCCGGTGGCCGCCGCGGGCGGTGTCGGACGGGCGTGCCAGGATCGGGCGCATGAAGATCCAGATCGCGGCGCCCGCCGACCCGCAGTCCTCCACCGCCTACACCGACTGGGCCCGCCTCCAGGGCCCCGCCGCCGAGGAGACCGCGACCGGGCTGCTCGACGAGGTGCGCGGCGGCATCCACCGCGCCTACGACAGGCCCGGCCGCTTCGTCGACGGTCTGGAGCGGCGCGTACGGGGCCTGGATCCGGCCCACCTGCCCTGGTTCTGGGACACCGTCGGACACCGGCTCATCGCCTGGCACGCCCGCTCCGCCGCCCGCGCCTACACCCTGGCCCGAACCGCCGAGCGCACGCACGGACTCGCCCCCGACCCCGACTGGCACCGGGCCAACGTGCTCGTCTTCGCCGCCGGCGGCGCCCTGCCCGCCGCCGCCCTCGGCGAGCACCAGACCTGGCTGGCCGACCGCTCGGAGCCGGCCGCCGCCCACGAGGAGTACGTACGGGTCCTGCGCGCCTGGGCCGCCTCCCCCGGCGACCTCCCCGCCGACCTGGCCCGCCGCGTCCGGCTCTCGGCCCGCACCGCCGGGCTGGGCCCCGCCGAGGAGGCCCGCGTGCTCGGCCACGTACTCGGAGCGGCGCAGGGCAAGGCCGTCCCCGACCGGCTGCTCGACGCCGCCCGCGAGTTGTTCACCGCCCACCCGCAGGGCGACGCCACCGACGCCCTGCTCCTGGACCTCTTCCCCGAGACCCGCGGCGACGGCTCCGCCTGGCTGCGGCTGCTCCTCGGGTGCGGCGCCGTCGACGCCGCCGCCGCCGGGCGCATCGTCCCGCAGGGCGGCCCCGGCGCGTGGTTCGGCCGGTACGCGCAGCGCTACTCGCACCGTCCCGCCGGCGGGGGCGGTGTGACCCGGCAGCCGCTGCCGGACGAGCTGTTCGAGGTGCTCACCCGGCTCGCCCCGCGACTGCGGGCCGCCGCCGCGCCCCTCACCCTGCACGAGGACCGCTACCAGTGGCCCGGGCTGGACGCCGAGCTCCTCGACGCCTGCCTCGCCGAAGGGATCGCCGTCGTGGACCCCGGGCCGGCCGTGCCGCTCGTCCTGCGCGACGGCGACCTGCGGCGCGACCTGCTGGCGCTGGCGGCAGACCCCGTGTTCGGCGCCCGCCTGGAGGGCACCGTCCACGCCGGACTGCGCGGCTCCGGGACGGCGATCACCCGGCTCCCCCGCAACCCCGGCATCACCGCCGAGGTGCACGGCCGGGTAGAGGCCCTGCTCGATGCCCTGCGCGGCGGTGGTCTGGCCGCCGCCGACGAGGCCGTCCGCGAACTCGACGGTCTGCTGGACCGGCCCACCGCCCGCGCCCTGGACGGCATCGAGGAGGCGCTCGCCGCCCTCGACCTGACGGGCCCGCTCGCCCGCGCCCTGCGCGCCGGGCTGCCGGAGGAGTGGGGGTGGCCGGCGCTGGAGGAGGCCGTCGCCGGCTTCGACGCCGGCGGGGCCACCGGGGGCTCGGGGGGCACCGGAGCCACCGGGGTCACGGGGGTCACCTCCACCTGGCCGGTGCTCACCGTCCACGGCCGGGACCGGGCCGTGGCCGTCGACCACGCGGGCACCCGCGCCACCTGCGCGTTCCGTCTCCCTGAGGACGCGGTCGCCCACGCCGTGCACTACGTCGGCGGTCGCTTCCTCGTCAGCTGGACCTGCCGCGGCGACGGCAGTTCCTTCGGCGAGCTGGCCTTCTGGTCCGACCGCCCGGACGAGGTGTTCGAGCCGGCGGAGAAACTCGGCCTGCGCCGCTACGGCGGCATGATCCAGGGCGGCCTCGGCTACCAGTTCGAGACCCCGGACGGTGGCGGACGGTACGACGGCGAACGGGTCCTGCGGCCCGGCGGCCGCGAGGGCATCGGCTCCCACGACGTCCAGATGAGCGACGGCCGGCGGCTGTGGACCACCGAGGTCTTCGGCTCGGCGGGCAGCTGGATGCCGGCCGATCCCGCCACGGGCGCCCGACTCGACCCCGCCACCGGAGCCCCCCTCGACGCCGGCACCGGAGCCCGACGGGCCACTACCCGCCACGCCCGGCTCTCGGACGGCAGCAACCTGCCCGCCTTCCACACCGCGACCCCGCTCCCGCCCGGCACCGCCCACTTCGGCGACCTCCTGACCCTCGCCGCCCTGCCCCCGGGCGCCCCCGCCTCCCCGCTCGGCCAGGACGGCCGGCTCGTCGGCTGCCGGGTCCTGTGCCACACCCCGTACGCGGGCCCCTCCCCCACCTCGTTCGTCCTGGAGGGCATCGACGGCCGCACCGCCGCCTACCGCAGCCGGCGTTGGGGCCGCCGCCCCTGGGGCGTCATCCGGATGCCGGCCGGCGGCGAGGACGCGGTCCTGGCCGGCCAGGAGACCTTCCGCGTCCACGCCGCCGAGGACAACTCCCTGCTCTGGCAGACCCACGGCTTCCCCGGCTCCGGCAGCCGGCGCACCACCGGCTTCGGGGACGCGGCCGGCCCCTTCCCGCCGCCCGCGTTCTGGCACTTCCTCACGCCCCGCTGCGCGGACTCCTCCGCCGCCCTGCGCGCGGTCGCCGACCCTGCCGTACGGGGCCTCCTCGACGCCGCCCTGCGCGGCGAACCGGACGCCGCCCTGACCGCAGCCCTGCCCGACTCCGCGCCCGGCCGACCTCTGGAGCCGCGGATCGCAGCCGGTGCGGGCCGGGCCGCCCTGCTCGCAGCCGACGTGCTGCGGCGCCGCCGCGCCCTGTCACGCAAGGTCGCGGTGATGCGCGCCGGGCCGGTGGTGACCCTGCCCGCCGAGACCCCCGACAGCGTCCTGGTCCCGGCCCTGCACGGGCTGCTGGCCGACGCCCGGCGGCGCCACGACGAACCCGGCCCCGCACCGCAGCCGGCCCTGCTCACCGCCGTCGCCGCCGACGGCCGCCACCTGCGCGGGGAGATCGACGACGAGACCCGCGTCCTGGCCCTGCCCGCCGCCCCCGAGGCCTGGCAGGCCCTGCTGGGCGGCGGGATCGGCGCCGCGGCCTGGCGCGCCGCCGTCGCGCCCACCTCCGACACGGACCGGGCCGCGCTCGTCTCCCTGCTGGAGACCTGGAGCGGCCAGCCCTTCGCCGTCCGCGGCAGCACCTGGCGCACCGGCCGCGCCACCCCCGGGGCCCTGGCCGCCCGCCGCGCCGCCGACGCCCGCCACCCGCTGGCCTCGGGCGCCGTCCGCGAGGGCGCGGCCTGGTTCGTCCAGCCGTCCGCAGCGCCCGCACCGGACGGCGCCGCCGACACCGCCGACGTCACGGTCGAGGAGGACGACGCCGCACGCCTGCCCCGGCTCCTCGCCCTGCTCGCCGAGCGGGGCCCGGTCGCCGCCGGCCCCGAGGCGGTCGAGGCCTTCGCCCGGCTGACCGGCGTGCGGGTGCCCGTCGCGGCCCTGGTCCTCGCCGGCCTCCCCGGCCGCGAACGCCACGACGAGCACCTCGCCCTGCTCGGCTCCGCCCCGTACAAGGCCGGCAAGGACGTCATCCCGCTCTACGACGAGCTGTGCCGCCGGCTCGGCCCGGCCGGGCGGCGCGCGGTCCTCGCCGCCGGCCTGCCCGGCGACCCGGCCGAACTGTGGGAGCCCGCCGCCACGACGGCCGCGGCCGAGCGGATGGCCGCCGTCTGGACCGGGCTGCTGGGCGCCGACGAGTACGCCGACGAGGAGCTCGCCACCGCCCTCGCCGCCGACCTCGGGCTCTGCGACGGCTGGGCCCGCAGCCTGCCCGCCGGACGGGCTCCCGAGGACGCGCCGTACGGCGAGGCCGGCTTCGTCCTGACCGGCAGCCGCACCGGGGGCCTCGTCGTCCAGCACCGCGCACCCGAGCGGTCCGTCTGGGGCTACGTCCGGCCCGGCGAGCCGGCGCACCGCACGGCCGCCTCCGTGATCGCCTGGGCGCTCACCGAGCGCCCGGTCGGCGATCCCGCCGCCCGGGGCGCCCTCGCCCTGTACCGGCGGCTGCGGGCCCGGCTCGACGACCCGGGGACGCTCGTCCCGCTCGGCGGGTTCGAGGACCTCGCCGCCACGGCCGCCGCCGACCCGGCGTTCGTCCCGTACGGCGGCGAGGTGCGGCCCTGCCCCGAACCGCTGTGGGAGAAGGCGCCGTCCGTCTCCACCGCCGTCGACGACGGGCTGTTCGTCGTCGCCGTACCCGCCGGCGACGCGTTCCTGCGGCCCGCCGCCCTGGCCGACCCGGCCCGCCTGGCACGGGCCGAGGCCCTGGCCGCCGCCGACAGCCGGCCGTGGCTGCTGACCGAGCTGCGCCAGACCGAGCAGCTCCTCGACGGGCTCGACCGGCTCGCGGCCCGCGCCACGACCACGCCCGTTCCGGAGGGCGGCTACGAGAACGACCCGGCGCTCAGCGCCCCCGAGTTGGTGGCGGAGGTCGCCGCCGCGCTGGGTACGGGCCCCGACGCGGCGGCCCTGTACCTCCAGCTGCTGGCCCTCGCCCGGCCCACCGACCGCGCCGTACGCCGCTGGAACGGCTGGACGGCCGCCCGGCACAAAGCCGCCCAGGCGGAACTGCTGACCACCGGGGCCGTGGAGAGCGGCAAGCGGGCCCGCGCCGGACGCACCCTGTTCGCGCCGGGCCCGTGGGTCCAGCTGAAGGCGCCGCACCTGCCGGTGGAGGGCGACAAGCTCCCAGCCCACCTGGCCTCGGCATCGGGCACGATCCTGCACACCCCGCTGCTGCGGCTGCTCCCGCCGCTGCCGCCGCACGAACAGTTCGCCGGGGCGTGGGCCCGGTCCCGTACGGCCCTGTCCCGAACGGCCCGGTAGCCCGCCGGCCCCGGGGCCGCCGTTCACCCGAACGGCGGCTCCGGCCGGACCCGCCTATGCTCGGACAAGGGGCACGTCCGAGCCCTGGAGGCGGTCATGTCCGAGGCGACCGATCCGGTCGCGGCCGATCTCGCGCTGAAGGCCCGCCACCGGGCCGTGTGGGCCATGGGGGACTACCCGTCCGTGGCCTCCCACGTCATCCCGGAGAACGGTGCCGAACTCGTCCGCGAGTGCGGCGTGCGCCGCGGGGACCGCGTACTCGACATCGCCGCGGGTTCCGGCAACGCCGCCATCCCGGCCGCTCTCGCCGGGGCCGACGTGGTGGCCAGCGACCTCACCCCCGAACTCCTCGAAGTGGGCCAGCACCTGGCCACGGTGCGCGGCGCCCAGCTGGAATGGCGCGAGGCGGACGCGGAACACCTGCCGTTCGCGGACGGCGAGTTCGACGTCGTCATGTCCTGCTTCGGCATCATGTTCACCCCGCACCACCAGACGGCCGCCGACGAGATGCTCCGGGTGTGCCGCCCCGGCGGCACGGTCGGCCTCGCCAACTGGACGCCGGACGGGTTCATCGGGCGGATGTTCACGGCGATGAAGCCGTACGCGCCCCCACCTCCGCCCGGGGCCCAGCCGCCGCCCCTGTGGGGCGACGAGGAGCACGTGTACGGGCTGCTCGGCGACCGCGTCACCGACGTGGACGCCCGTCGCATGACCGTCCGCGTGGACGCCTTCCCCGAGCGCGGGGACTTCCGTACGTTCTTCAAGGCCTGCTACGGCCCGACGATCGCCGTCTACCGCGCCCTCGGTGACGACCGGGACCGCGAGGCCGCGCTGGACGGCGAACTCGACGCGCTGGCAGAGGAGCACACCCGGGACGGCGCCATGGAGTGGGAGTACCTCCTGCTCACGGCGCACCGGACGAGCTGAGGCCGGGGCGGCGTCTTGACGGGGCGCGTCAGAACGGGTCGATCACCACGCGGCCGGTGGAGGCCGCGCAGACGTCCCAGCGGTCTCCCGTCCGGCGCAGCTCCAGGACGACGGCCACCGGGGCGCCGTCCGGCGGGGTGAGGTCCACGTTGACCTCCGCCGTGCCACCGCTCTGCGTGGACGACACGATGCGGTGTCCGAAGACCGGTGCCAGGCCGCGCAGCGTGGCCGCCGGATCCCCTTGCCCGCCCGGACAGTCGGTTCCGGGGCCGGCCGCGGGTGCCGGCCCGCCGCGGCCCACGACGTCGAGGTAGTCGTGCGCGGCCCGGTGCAGCGGACTCCGCCCCGCCGCACCGGTTCCGGTGAACACCACCGCCATCACGACCGCCGCCGCGACCAGCGGCAACGCCACGGCCAGCACCACGAGTCCCGCCCCTGACCGCCGTTCTCCGCGCACCGCGCCGCCTCCCGTCCTTCCCGACCTGCCGCCGGCGCCCGGCGCCCGGCATCCGGCATCCGGCATCCGGCATCCGGCATCCGGCGCGCCCCTCATCGGTGAGGACGCGGCACGGCGCCCGGCCGTTCCCGCCGCCGGTACACCGCCCGCAGGTCGGTTCCACGCCAAGTGCGGCATCACCGGCGATCGCTGGGTGAAGGTCACCGAGCACGGCGTCACGCGATACGTGGTCGGCACCTGCGTGAAGCAGCCCGCCTGATCCCGGCCGACGCACGGCGAAGGCCCCGGTCTCCTCGCGGAGGCCGGGGCCTTGATCGAGCGCTGGGCAGGCCTTGCACCTGCATCCCCCCACAGGAAGTGGGGTGCCTTTCCTTGGACCACCAACGCCGGACCCACCACCACGTCTTGCGGCGGCGAGCTCGAGATCGATCCTAACCCATCCCGCGCCGCTGGCGGAACCCAGGCCTCCGGTCGCGGGGGCGCCCGGCCGCGGCGGACGCTTGACCTGAACCAAACTTGAGCTCTTACGGTCCTGGCAGTGCCCGCGGGAGTCGACCCGGGGCGCCTGGCCGAGGAGTTCACCATGACCGAGCACGCCGCGACCCCCGACCGGTACCGCTACGCCGTGATCCCGCACATCATGGTCGATGACGCCGCCGCGGCGATCGACTTCTACCAGCGGGCGTTCGGCGCCCGCGAGGAATTCCGGATCGGCGCCCCGGGCGGCGGGATCCTGCACGCCGAGATCAGCATCGGAGGGTCGGTGCTGATGCTGGGCGACGCCAGCGTGGACGAGGCGGAGGCCGGTGCCTTCACCTCCCCTGCCTCGCTCGGCGGCGGCACCACCGTCACGCTGCACGTCTTCGTTCCGGACGTCGACGACCTCGCGGAACGCGCGAGTGCCGCTGGTGCCGAGGTCCTCCAGCCGCCGACGGACATGTTCCACGGTGATCGCACCGTCATCCTCAAGGACCCCTCGGGTCACATGTGGGTGTTCCTGACCCACCTGGAGGACGTCTCGGATGCGGTGCTCCGCCTCCGCCTGTCCGACGCCGGGTGACCGCCCCCTCCCGTCGGCGCGGGCGCCACTGCTCCCGCACCCCGCCGGGGGGCGAGCCGGTCGGATTCCACCGAAACCCGCAACGGTCGAGCACGGCGCCGCTACGGTTTCCCTCTCGGCGATCAAGGGGGGCGGAGCAGCACATGACGTCGTTGCGCAAAGGGGAGAACGCCGCGCTCAGGGCGGCACCGGTGACGCTGGCCGTGTCCGTTCAGGGACTGGCCGCGGATGTCTCCGCACTGCTGCTGGGCGCGGACGGCAAGGTCCGCAGTGACGACGACCTGGTGTTCTACAACCACCCGTCCCAGGACGCCGTGTCCGTCGACGGCTCGACGGTCACGGCCGACCTGGCACGCGTGCCGGCCGGCGTGGAGCGGGTCGCCGTCATGGCCAGCGCCGACCCGCTGCAGCCGGGGGCGGTCTTCACCCGCGCACCGCTCCTGCTGATCACCCAGCCGGGATCCCCCGCGCTGTCCTTCACCGCTCCGGACTTCACGTGCGGGGAGACCGTCGTGGTGTTGGCGGAGCTCTACCGGCGCGCCGCCGGCTGGAAGGTCCGCGCCGTCGGGCAGGGCTACGCGTCGGGCCTCGCCGGGGTGGCCACCGACTACGGCGTCGACGTCGACGTCGAATCCGAACCCGCGGCGGCGCCGCCGCTGCCGCCGCCCGCCCGGGAGGGCGGGAAGCCGGGCCCTTCGGGGGCAGAGGTGGACCTGTCGAAGGTCGAACGCCTCGCGCCGGGGCTGGTGTCCCCGGCGCGGCAGGCCGGCAGGATCCTCGCGGACCGCAGCATCGCCGACCGGCGGGCCGCGGTGTACCTGATCCTGGATCACGACTGGCACATGGAGGAGCTGTACGAGTCGTTCGCCGTGCAGGCCTTCGCCGAGCGGGTCCTGGCGCTGTCGGCCAACCTGGACGACGACGGCACCGTGCCGGTGATCTTCTCCAGCGGGGAGCAGCCGTTCCTGGAGGAGATCCGGCTGGACAACTACCGGCGCCGCATCGGGCGGTTGCACACCCAGGTGGACTGGGGTTGGGGCGACATCGCCGCGGCGATGCGTCGCGCCGTGGGGCACTACCAGGAGTCCGGAGCCGTCGACCCCGCCTTCGTCGTGACGCAGGTCGGTGACGAGCCCCTGGACAAGGCCGAGGTCCGGGCGTTGCTGCAGAACACCGCACCCCTGGGGGTCTTCTGGCTCTTCGTCGGATTCGGCCGGGGCAAGCTGGCGTTCTACCGGAACCTCAACGCGTCCGCTTCCGCCGCCTTCACCAACGTGGCCTTCTACGACGCGACGAAGAACCCCGGATCGGTGCCGGACGAGCGGTTCTACGCCGGCCTCGTCGAGGCCTTCGCCGCCTGGCTGCGGCGGTGAAGACGCTGCGGCAGCGGCTGGCCGGTCTCATCGCCTCCCCTCGGGCCGCGTCGGACCTGCGGCGCTGCTTCGGAACCGGCGGTCGGCGCGAAGTGCCGTTCGCGGGCGCCCGGTTCGAGCACCTGGCCGGGGGCGGCGACCGCCCTGCCGTCGCCCACACGGTCACCGCCGACGACCTGATCGCCGTACAGACCCTGTCGGTCAGGATTCCCGCTCGGGCTGCGCTCGACCTCCTCGAGGGCGACCTCGGCGCCCGGTTGTCCGAGTTGCTGAGCCGCATCCCCCACGACCTGGACATGGCCGAAGCCGAGGCGGCGGACCTCGCTCCCGGGTCGCCGGCGCACACCGCCTGGGACGTCCTCCACGACCGGCCCGGAATCGGGTGGGTCACGGCCGGCAAGCTCCTCGCCCGGAAGCGGCCGCGGCTCCTGCCCGTCTACGACCAGGTCGTCCGCTGCGCCCTCGGCCGGCCGCAGTCCTTCTGGCCGGACCTGCACGCCGCGCTGCGCGCCGACGGCCGGGCGCTCCAGCGCGGACTGACGGACCTGCGGCGGGCCGCCGGCCTTCCCGGGACGGTCAGTGCGCTGCGGGTCTGCGACGTGGTGGTGTGGATGCACCACCGGGTGGACCACCAGCGGGCCCGCTGCTCCTGACCCTCAGCGGACGATCTTGAAGCCGAGCAGGTGGGTGCCCACGGCGGCGGAGGCGTCGATGAACATCCGCAGCATCATCTCGGTCGCCCGGGCGGTGCGGATGCCGCCGAGGTCGAGGACGTCCCGCCAGCCGAGGGCCGTCAGCAGGGCGGTCACCGTCTCCTTCGCCTCCGCGTCGTCGCCGCTGACGAAGACCGTGTGGTCGCCGTCGCCGACGGCCGCCGGGTCCGGCATGACCTCGGCGGCGAGGGTGTTGAACGTCTTGACGACCCGGGCCTGCGGCAGCGCCCGCTGGAGCTGCTCGCCGAGGCTGTCCGTGTTGACGGGGTCGAGGACGCCCCCGGGGGCGGACCAGTCGTACGGGCTGGAGACGTCCATGACGGTCCGGCCCGCGAGCAGGCCGGCCAGCGGGGTGAGCGCGGCGACGCAGGACGGCCCGTCGATGGCGTTCACCACGAGGTCGGCGCCCGGTACGGCCTCCTCGACGGTGCGCAGGTCCAGTTCGGGGCAGCGGGCGGCCAGCCGTGCGTAGGCCGGGTTGCCGGCCAGGGTGGCAGCGGGGTCACGGGTCCCGACGGTCACCTCGTGCCCGAGGGCGAGGAAGGCGGGGGCGAGGGCGTGGCACACGCCGCCCGTCCCCAGCAGTGCGATCTTCATCCGTGGGCCCCTCCCCCGGGTGCTCCTCGGGCGCCGGTGCCGTCGGGCAGGGCGAGGACCGAGTCGATCTGAGCGCGGATCTCCTCGTCCTGGAGGAAGGCGCGGTAGTCGCCGTACGCCGTCAGTCTACGGTCCGCGGCCCGCAGGGCCGTCAGCGCCTCCCGGACCGGCCCGGAGTCGAGGTGGCCGCGGGCGGTGATCGAATCCAGGGCGTGGCCGAACCGCCCGAGGAGTTCGCCGTCCGCGGCATAGGCCAGTACGGTCGCCTCCGCATCGGCGGGCTCCATCGGCCGCGGTGCCCAGTGGGGGTGGTGCAGGTCCGTCTCGCCGGGGAGCAGCGAGTCCTCGCCCCAGGCCCGGAGCACGTCCCGGAGGTCCCGGACGAGCCAGCCGGTCCGGGCGACCTCGTCGCGCAGGGCCTCCCGCACCGCGGGCAGGAGCAGGTGCGCGTGGGCGCGCAGCGGCCGGAGGACGTCGGCGACGTCCGGCTGCCGCGGGTCGCCGATGCAGTAGCCCCGGCCCTGCATGTCCCGGTACGGCGCGACGAGCCGCTCGACGAGGTCCGGGAGGGCGCGCGGGTCCCCGATCCGGGTCAGGGCCCAGCGGGCGTGGTCGCCGACGGTGCCGTCGAAGAACTCCGCCTCGCCCGGGTCGTCGAGGCGTGCGGCGAGCCGGTCGGCGTGGGGTGCCGCCCGGCGGCCGAGCACCGCCAGCAGGTGTGCCGCCCGGTAGCGCACGCCGTCGTCCTCGTCCTCCAGCAGCCCGGCGGCGAGCGGCAGCACCGCGGCGGCCGTGGAGGGCTGGTCCCGCAGCAGTTCCCACGCCCCGTCGAGCGCGCACCGGCGCAGGCCCGCGTCGCCCGTGCGGCGTCCGGCCGTGGCGAGGTCGGCGACGAACGCGAGGGTGGTCTGCGGGTCGTGCTGTTCCAGCAGGTGGACCACCCGGGACACGACGTCGTCGCGGTCGTACGGGTACTCGCAGTCGATCTCGTACCAGACCTTCTCGAACTCCGGGGCGAGGGCCGGGTCGGCGAGGAGTTCCAGCAGCACGGGCAGGGCGCGCTGCGGTGTCTGCGGGTCGAGGGGCGCAGCGGCGACCACGGCCGTGACCCGCAGGACGCGGTCGTCGCCGTGGAGGAGGCCGTCCAGCAGTGCTCGTACTTCGGCGGCCGGGCCGTCGGAGGCACGGCTGCCGGCGGCCGGGGCACCGGCGGCCGCGGCCCTGCCCAGGGCCAGGAGCAGGGGCACCCGGACCGAGGGGTCCGTTTCCTGCTGCCACCGCTCCAGCAGGGCGGCGGCCCGGTCGGCGATGAACCGCAGTGCGGTGCGCCGTACTTCCGGGTCGGCGTCGGCGAGCAGGGTCCGCACGCGGGGCCACTGCTGTCGCCAGGCCGTGGCCCGGGGGTGGTCGGCTGCGCCGTCGTGGGCGAGGTCGGCGAGGAGGTCCACCAGGAACGGCCGGCCGACCGTGTCCGGGCGAAGCGCGAGGTCCACCAGGAACGGCAGGGCGGCCGTGCCCGCTTCGGTGACCCGGCCGTGCTCCAGCAGGAGGTCCTGTAGCTCGCCCTGGGTCCGCTCGAGCGTGCCGGTCGGGGTGGCGGTGTCCGCCCGCGCGAGCCGGCGCAGCACCTTCGGTATCTCCCCCGCCGAGCAGTCGGGCCGTTCTGCTTCCAGCCCGTGCCAGTCCACCGCGTCCAGCCCCTGCAACGGTCCCCCCGGAGGTCGCGCGGGCCCGCCCCGCTCCCGGCATCCTGCCATCGCGACGGCGGGCGTGCGAGGCCTCGGGGCGGCGGTCAGGCCGCGGCCCGCCAGTAGCCGAGGCTGTGGACGCGCTGCTTGGGCAGACCGAGGTCCTTGCGGAGGTAGCCGTTCAGGGTGCGGGTGGTCACGGTGTCGCAGGCCAGCCACACGTACGCCGACTCCGGGTCGGAGGCCAGGTCCGGCAGTTCGGCGCGGATCCGCTCGACGAGGGCGGCGCCGTCGCCGGAGCGGGGGACGCGGCGGATGTCGTGCCGGTCGGGGTCGAGGCGTACCGGCAGGTCGGCGTCCGCCTCGTGCTGGGTCTCGAACCAGATCGTGGCCGGGGTCTGCGGGTAGGCGTCCAGCAGGGAGTTGATGGCCGGGAGGGAGGCCGGGTCGCCGATGACCAACAGCCGCTCGGGCGCCGGTTCGGGGGCGGTGAAGCCGGTGCCCTGGACGGTGGCCTCGACGGTGTCGCCGGGGGCGGCGTTGCGCGCCCAGTCGCTGGCCACGCCGTCGTGGAGGGCGAACTCCAGGGCGAACGCGCCCGTCTCGGCGTCGGGGTCGACGAGGGTGTAGGCGCGCTGGTGGGGCTTGCCGTCGTCGTCGAACCACAGTCGGACCCACATGGTGGGGTGCAGGGACTCCCCCGCGGCCGCGAGCAGCCCGCCGTCGGTGAACCACACCCGACGGTAGTGCGGGGTGACCTGCTCGGCTGCCGTGACCGTGAACGTGAAGTCCTTGCCCCGCAGCAGCTTGAGGACCACGCCCTCCCAACCCTTGGCGACGCCCATGTCCGCCCCTTCCCCTGAGCCCCGATACAGTTAGGCGAGCCTAACCTAATGCATCTGGGCGGCGATGTGTGCACCGACCCCGCAGGTCACCGCCCTACGACATGGACGACACGAAGGAACAGAACACCGTATGAGACCCGACTCCACCGCCCTCGTTTCCCCGCGCGCGGACGTCCACACCGAGACCGTCGAAGGCTTCGGCACCGTCCGGTTCACCCCCGTCGACCCCGCGGCGGACTCCGCCGTGTTGCACTCCTGGGTCGTCGAGGAGCGCGCATCGTTCTGGGGCATGAACGGCGCGAGCCGTGAACTGGTCCAGGAGATCTACGAGGACGTGGACCGCCGCGACACCCATCACGCCTTCATGGTCCGGCTGGACGACGAGCCGGTGGCGCTGTTCCAGACGTACCAGCCGGAGGAGGACCGGGTCAGCGAGTGCTACGAGGTACGGGAGGGCGACATCGGCGTCCACCTGATGCTGGCCCCGGCGGCCGGCCGGCCGCGCCCCGGCTTCAGCCGCACTCTCGTCGGGTCGCTCATCCGCTTCACGTTCCGCGACCCGGCGGTCCTGCGTGCGGTGGGCGAGCCCGACGCCCGCAACGAGAAGGCCCTCGCGATGCTGAACCGGCTCGGCTTCGTCCGGCAGGGGGAGATCACCCTGCCGGAGATCGACCTGCCCGAGGTGTACCTCCCCGAGAAGCAGGCCGTGCTGGCCTTCCTCGACCGTCCTGAGGTGCTGCCGGCCCCGGACGCCGGCACCGCGCTCTCCCGGTAGCCGCAAGCCGACCGCCCCGGAATCCGCTTCCGCTTCTGGTTCCGCTCGATGTGCGCCGCTGCCCGCGGCGGCGTTCCGTACGGTGGCCGGGCCGTCTCGGCGCGCCGCCGGCACGGCCCGCTCCGCAATCGCTAGCGTTCGGCGTCCGATCCGCCGACCGGCGGGCATCCGGCCCGTCGGTCCGCCCGGCCCTGGGAGTAGGCGTTGCTCCGTCTTGCCACTGCGCTGACCCTGCTGACGACGCTGGTTTCGGGTGCGGCCTGGGCCGGTCCGCCGGCGCCCGCCGACCGCTCCGCGCCGGGCGACGGGACGAACGTCCTGGTGGTCGGGATCGACAGCCGCGCCGGGCTGTCGAAGGCGGACAAGGAGCGGCTGCACGTCGGGGGCGCCGGGTGCAACTGCACCGATGTGATGATGCTGGTGCACCTGTCGCAGGACGCCCGTCGGGCCAGCATCGTGTCGATCCCGCGCGACTCGTACGTCGAGTACGCGGACGGCAGCGGGTTCCTCGGCAAGATCAACGGCGCGTACGCGCGCGGCCGCGGTCCGCTGACGGTCAGGACCGTCGAGAAGGCGACCGGCCTGCGGATCGACCACTACCTCGAAACCGGGTTCACCGGCTTCGAACGGGCCGTCGACGGGCTGGGCGGGGCGGCCCTGTGCACCGACAAACCCCTCAAGGACGAGAACTCCGGCCTCGACCTGACAGCGGGCATGCACCACGCCGACGGCAACGGCGCCCTGCGCTACGTCCGCGCCCGACACGTCGATCGCCCGGGGGACCTCGGCCGCGTCCGGCGCCAACAGCGCGCCGTCTCGGACCTGCTGACCCGCCTCACCGTCGAAGGGGCCCTGGCCGATCCCCTCACCGCCGCGGAGACGGCCCGCACCCTGCTCCTGTCCGTACGCACCGACACCGGCACCGACCTCGCCGACCTGGTCCGGCTGGGCACGGCCTTCGGGCGGCTGCGGCCGGAGCGGACCGAGTTCGCGACCGTCCCGATCAAGGCCTTCGACCACCGGGTGCCCGGCGTCGGGTCGACCCTCCTGTGGGACGAGGAACGCTCCCGTGCCCTGTGGGCGGCGCTGGCCGCGGACCGGCCCGTCTCCGGCGACCGGCGCATCCAGCCCGTTCCAGAGACCCCGGCGCCCACCAACCCCGCCGGGATCAAGGTCCGGGTGGACGACGCCGCCGTGGCGGCGGCCCTGCTGGCCGGCGGGTTCGTCGTCACCGACACCTCCGCCGCGGCGCCGAAGGCACGCCCGGCGGGCCCGCCGATGATCCGGTACGCGCCCGGGCGGGAGAGCGACGCGGCCACCCTGGCCGCGGCCCTGCCGGGCGCCCGCCGGCAGGTCGTTCCGGGCCATGACGCGTACCTCGACGTGGCCGTCGGCGCCCGGGCCGTCACCGTCAAGCCGGTCACCTACGACCGGAACGTCGTCGAGGGCGCGCCGGTCACGGCGGACCGCCTCGGCTGCCTCGCCGCCACCCGGTGACCTGGTGAACGGGTGACCCGCGGACCCCGGTTCCGTCCGGGTCACTGCCCGCCGGGTGCGGCCACGGCCGGGGGCGGGGGCGGCCCGGGGTCGTAGTCGAGCATGGCCGTACGGACCTGCTCCAGATAGGGCCGGATGCGGTCCAGCTCGGGTCCCTGCCGTTGCACGATCCACGTGGCCGTGCGGTAGGCGGCGGCGAGGTTGAGGGCGGGGTCGCCGGGCACGCCCTCCAGTGCGGGGGCGAGGGCGCAGAGCATCCGGCCCATGGCGGGGATCGAGTCCTCGGGGGTGAACGGCGGCTTCGGCACCGTGTGTTGCCGGTCGGGCGGCAGGTAGTAGCGCAGGACCCGCGGCGTCCAACGGGCGATGCCGTACTCGTCCTTGGCCGGGTCGCTGAGCCCGGGGTCGAACCCGCTCTCGGCCTTGAGCATGGCCGCCACCAGCACCGGGGTCACCTGCGGGACAGGGCAGGTGGTGCCCGCCCCGACGATCAGGGCACGGTAGCGCTCCGGGACGTCCGAGTCGGCGCGCAACCACCGGCCCTCGTCGGGGAGTCGGGGGTCCGTGGCCGCCGGGTTCGCGGCCGCGGCGCGGGTCCCGTCGAAGCCGGGAGCGGCGGTGTTCCGGGGGCCGGTGTCCCCGGCGGTGAACGCGCCGAGCGTGAGGAGGCCGGCCAGGAGGACGAGGCCGGCCGCTCGGCGGCGCCCGGCCGTCGGCCCCGGCGGCCCGGGGGTGGTACGGGCCGGGGCCGCGGCCGCGGAGAGTGGAGCAGGGACCGGATCCGGGTCCGGCGGCACAGGGCTTGGAAGGGCGGGGACCGGAGGGGCGGCGCGGGCCGGCGCCGGCGCGGTGATGAGGCGGTGGGTGTCGATGCGGCGCCGTTCCCATTCCTCCGGGTCGCCCCCGCAAGCGTTCACGAAGGCGGCCAGTACGGCGGCGCTCGGCAGGCGATGGCCCGCCGTGGCCTCGGCCAGGGTGGAGGCGGAGTAGTGGGCCCGGGCGGCCAGTTGGCGGTACGGCGGGCTCCCGGCCTGCCGCCGCAGTTCCCGTAGGTCGTGGGCGAACCGGGCCAGGGGGCTCCGGTCGGGGTCGAGCGGCTGTTCCCGGCGTCCCATCTGTCGTTCCTCCTCGTCCGTGGGCAGCGCGTCGGCGGCGCGGCGGACGCCGGATGTCCGGCGGTTGTCCGGGAACCGTTCGGCGAGGTCACCGGGCCGGGACACGGACCGCGTCGCCCGTTTGAATGACCACGGATCACATCCGGCGTGGGGGGTGTGCGGCCGCGGCGTCCGGGAACTCATCCAACCCGCATGGGGGTGCGGCGCGGAGCCTTTCCCCCGTGCGCGGGCTGTGCGGTGTTTCACAGGCCTTCGGGTCAGCCTGGCCGTGGGGTCCCTTGCCAAGGGGGCCGCTGCGGCGCCGCGCCCCTCGTGCACGGCCGGCCGGACCGCCACCACCCGGCGCCCCATGGCCGGATGTGATCACTCCTCCCTCCCCCCGAGGAGCCCCTCCCACCACCAAGGAGAAGACATGCCCCCGATCGCACGCCAGGTCCGGTTCTCCGCGGCGGCCGCTGCCGTCTGCGCCGCGGTGCTCGCGCTGTCGTTACCGGCTCAGGCCCGTGCCGCCCAGTCCCCCGCACTGCCCGGGACCCGGCCGCAGCCCCAGAGCCAGCCCCAGACCCAGACCCGGGCCCGGTCCGAGGCCCCCTCCCCCGCCGACCACGCGGCCACGCTGGCGGCGTTGAAGACCTTCCAGGCGAACGCCGGCCCGGGCGCCGCGGTCCGCGCCGGCGACGCCACCGGCTCCTGGAGCCTGTCCGTCGGCACGGGAACCATCAACACCGACCGGCCGATCCAGCCGACCGAGCACTACCGCATCGGCAGCCAGACCAAGGTCTTCACCGCGGTGGCCGTGCTGCAACTGGTCGACGAGGGCAAGGTCGCCCTCGACGCGCCCGTCGAGCGGTACCTGCCGGGCGTGGTCACCGGGAACGGGCACGACGGCAACGCCGTCACCGTGCGCCACCTGCTCCAGCACACCAGTGGGATCCCGGTCAACAACGCGCCCCTCCCGCGGGCGAATCCGGACGGCACGTACGCTCTGGCGGCGCTCGTCGAGGACGGGCTGCGCCGGCCGTCGGCCGCCGCGCCGGGCAGCGCTTTCGAGTACTCCAACACGAACTACGAGATCCTCGGCATGCTCATCGAGAAGGTGACGGGCGGGCGCGCCCACGAGGTGATCACGCGCCGCGTCATCGAACCGCTCGGCCTGACGCAGACCCGCTTCCCGGCGCCCGGCGACCGGAGCCTGCCCGCTCCCACCGTGCGCGGGTACCACGGCGTCCGGGTGGGCTCGTTCTTCTTCTGGACCGACGTACTGCCCTTCGAGCCCTCCTTCTTCAGCACCGCCGGCGCGATGGTCTCCACCCAGCAGGACCTGACCGCCTTCTACCACGCGCTGCTCGGCGGCAGGCTGATGTCGCCGGCGGGCCTGGCGGAGATGAAGCGTGCGGTCGCCGTCGGGGACCCGGCCGCCGGCTGGGGGTACGGGCTCGGCCTCATCCGGCAGCCGCTGCCGTGCGGGGGCGTGGCCTGGGGGCACAACGGCATGGTGCCGGGGTACTACACGCAGACGCTGGTCACGGAGGACGGCCGGCACGCCGCCGTGGTGACCAATGCGCACCTCGCGACCAACATCCCCGCGGCGCAGATGGAACAGGTGCTGGACTCGGCGCTGTGCGAACGGAAGTGACCGCCTGAACCCCCGCGACCTGAGGTGGGGGGGGGGGGGGGGGGGGGGGGGGGGGGGGGGGGGGGGGGGGGGGGGGGGGGGGGGGGGGGGGGGGGGGGGGGGGGGGGGTTTTGTGTGGTGGTTTC